>JBEKGV010000009.1:0-15275 GCA_050012615.1 Acetobacteraceae bacterium
GAGGAGGGACTGATCCCGCTCGATACCACGATGCTTTGGTATGCGGAGCCCAGAACGGGAGTTGTGGGACCGATCGCGCTGGATTTGCCGGCGCGGGCGGCGGCGCGGTTGCTGCGTTCGCCACCGGTGCCACCGGAATTGGCCGAGCGCGTGACGGCCGAGCTGCGGCAGCGGTTGCCCACATTGCCGGTCCCGGTGCCACAAATGTTGCCGCCGGCGGAACGGATCAACGGTCTGGCTCGGCCTTACCTGCGATTGCTCAATGGCACTCTTCCGGTCGATCCGTCGCATGGCCGCGGCTCGGCGCGGCACGTGGGTGGCGGGTTGTATGAAGTGCCGTTGGCCCGGCTTGCGTTTCGCTACGGCCCGCTGACGGTGCCGAGCACGATGCGGCCGCCGCCCCGCCGTGTTTCGCATGACGGCAAGCTGTACGATCTGGCGCGTGACCGGGCGGGTGAGCAGAAAGCGATCGAGGCGATGACGCTGATCGGCTTCGGCCGCGTGGCCCAGTTGGCGCCGGTATATTACCAGCATGCCCATACTGACGATTTCGCGCTGAAAGAAAACGCCGGGGAGGCGACCTGGCTCGCGTTTGTCGTTCAGGTGGTTCCGGAATTGCGCGCCGAAGGTTGGGACATCGAAGTCGACGACGACTTCCCGGTTCGTGTCGTGACCGCGGACAGCGATTTCTCCGCCGAGCTAGAGGAAAGCGCGGGTATCGACTGGCTCGAATTGCATCTGGGCGTCGTGGTCGACGGCGAGCGTGTGGACCTCGTGCCGGCGCTGTTACGGTTGATCACGGACGCCGATTCAACCACGACGCTGGACGGAGACGACGATCAGCCCTTCCTGTTGCCATTGCCGGACGGCCGTTTGCTGTCGATGCCGCTTGGCCGGATACGTCCGACCTTGCGCGCGCTGATGGAGCTTCATGCCGGCGGCGGGCTTGGTGTGGACGGCGAGCGGATTGGATTTTCCCGTCTGGACGCCGTGCACCTCGCGGAACTGGAGGAACGCGCCGGTCTCGACCTGAAGGGCGGCGAGACGCTGCGCGCGCTTGGCCGGCAGTTGCGCGACGCGGGCGGAACGATCCCGCAGGCGATCATTCCTGAAGCGTTTCAAGGTTCGCTGCGGGACTATCAGGCGCGTGGCGTCGACTGGCTGCAGTTCCTGCGCGGCGCCGATCTTGGCGGCATCCTCGCCGACGACATGGGTCTGGGCAAGACGGTGCAGACCCTGGCGCATTTGCTGGTCGAACAGGCCGAGGGCCGGCTGACCCGCCCGGCGCTGATCGTCTGCCCGACCAGCCTCATTCCGAACTGGACGATGGAGGCAGAACGATTCGCGCCGTCGCTACGCCTGCTGGCGCTGCATGGGCCGACCCGCAAGGAGCGCTTTCGGCACATCAAGGATCATGACCTCGTTCTGACGACGTATCCTTTGCTGGCGCGCGATCACGAGGTGTTGGTGGAGCGCGAATGGCACGCCGTGATTCTGGATGAGGCGCAGACGATCAAGAACCCGAACGCCGAAACCACCCGTCAGGCGCTGCGGCTAAAGGCCGCACAGCGCCTGTGTCTGTCGGGGACGCCGCTGCAGAACCACCTCGGTGAGTTGTGGTCGCTGTTCGATTTTCTGGCTCCCGGGTTCCTTGGTTCGCAGCGCGGGTTCCGTATGCGCTACCGCAATCCGATCGAGAAGCACGGCGATGTGGAGCGGCAGACCCTGCTGAACAGGCGGGTACGCCCGTTCATGCTGCGGCGGACCAAGCAGGAGGTCGCGACAGAGTTGCCGCCGAAGACCGAGATTTTCGATGTCGTGGAAATGGAGCAGGCGCAACGGGCGATTTATGACGGGATCCGGTTGGCGATGCACTCGCGGGTGCGGGCGGCGATCGCGGATAAGGGGCTGTCGCGGTCGGGGATCATCATTTTGGATGCGCTGCTGAAGATGCGCCAGGCGTGTTGCGATCCGCGTTTGCTGAAGCTGAAGGCGGTGGAAAAAGCGAAGGCCGGCTCGGCGAAGCTGGAACGGTTGGCGGAGATGCTGACGATCATGATCTCCGAGGGCCGGCGGATTTTGTTATTTTCCCAGTTCACTGAAATGCTTGGATTGATCGAGCAGCGGTTGTGGGACGAGAAGATCGAATACGTGATGCTGACCGGCGATACCAAGGACCGCAAGACGCCGGTGAAGACGTTCCAGGCGGGCAAGGTTCCGGTGTTCCTGATCAGTCTGAAGGCGGGTGGGGTTGGATTGAATCTGACCGCCGCCGATACGGTTATTCATTACGATCCTTGGTGGAACCCGGCGGCCGAGGATCAGGCGACGGATCGCGCGCATCGTATCGGCCAGGACAAGAACGTCTTCGTCCACCGCCTGGTGACGCTCGGCACCATCGAGGAAAAGATGGAGCAACTGAAACAAAAGAAGCGCGCTCTCGTCGCCGCCGTGATGGAGGCCGAGGGCGGCGGTGCGCTGAAACTGACCATGGACGATATCGAGGCGCTGTTTTCTCCGGATGGACAAATCGTGTCGCAGGAGCGGGCGTCGGCCTGAGCCTCGCCGCGGAGCGGGCGGCATTGTTGTTCCGCTTCGTGCGGATTAGATTCGCGCCACGCCGCGCGGGCGATCCGCGCTCGGCGTCCAACGGAATATCCAGGCGAGGCAACAAAACATGATCGTCAAGAGCGAAACAACGCGCGAGGTCGACGCACGCACCAATCAGACGGTCGAGCCGGTGCGGTTCGATGTCGACTCGCATGAGGACTACCTGCGGCTTCGCGAGCAGTTCTCGCTCATGCCGAAGATTCCCGCTTTCCTTCACATCGACGAAGCCCCGGTCACCAAGGCGCCGAACCGCGCCTACAACTGGTTCCTGACGTCGGAGCAAAGCGGCGGAAGCATCGTCATCCACGTGCTTACGCTGGAGCCTGGCTTCGCCGCCACCGAACACCACCATCCGGCGGAAGAAGAGTTCTTCTTCGTGCTGGAAGGCGAGCTTGAAATGACGATCGGTAACAAGACGGCGATCGCCGGTCCTGGGACCTTCGCCTATGCGCCGCCGCATTGCACGCATGCATTTCGCCCGCATGGTGATGCGACGTGCCGCGTGCTGCACTGGAACTCTCCGGGCGGCCACGAACGTCTGGGCGTGGCCAACCAGCGGCTCGCGAGCGGGGGTCAGGTCAGCGGGGCAGCCCTCCGCAAGACCATGGAAGACCATGACTATGTTTTTCACGACACGTCCAGGTTCGAAGACAAAGTGGAACGATAGGGGTTGGCGGCACTCGGCATGACAGCGGAACGCTCCCGGACGATGGGGGAGGTCGATGCCTGGCTCGCACTTTGCCCGGACCCGGCGACGGATCCGATGCCGGGGATGGCGGAAGCCGGGTTGCTGGCGCCGATTACGTCGTATCAGGATATCGCTCGGACCAAGGCCGCGCTGGTGGAACGTACCGGATTGCTGGGTGTCGGCGGCGTCTGGGGCGGACGGCAATTGGTTGGCCGCTGGTTCATCGAAGGGTTCGGAACCGATGCGCAGAAATCGGCGTATCTGGGCAAGACCGCTGCTGTTTCGATCTCCGAACCCGGTGTCGGCGCGCATCCGAAGCAACTGACCACGCGTGCGGAACGGAGTGGCGCGGGATGGCGCATCACCGGCGAAAAAGCGTGGACCAGTAACGGTCCGATCGCCGACGTGCTGATTGTGCTGGCGATTACCGCCGAGGCCGCCGGCCGCAAACGTTACAGCATGTTCCTCGTGCCTCGCGGCACGCCGGGTCTGACATTGAAGGACATGCCCGGATATCACGCGCTGCGTCCATCACGTCATTGCCAGGTCGTGCTGAACGATTGCGTCGTAGCCGCCGACGCCCTTCTGGGCCGCGCCGACTGGGCTTATGAGTTCATGGCGCTCCCATTTCGCGACGTCGAAGACGCAGTCGGGACGTTTGGCACTCTGGGGGCGTTTCGGTTTCTGCTGAAACGACTTCGTCCGGAGATCGAAGGCGACAATGAGCGGGCGTTGTGGTTGGGCGGCCTGGTCGCGCTGACCGCGGTGTTCGAGGCCGCGGCTGAAGCGGTCGTGGCTCCGCTGGACGAGGGGATCGTCGACATGGGCTCGGCCACTTTGGTGGGTCTGCGTCTGCTGGCGACGGAAATCGTGCGTCTGATGCGTGGCCATGTCGGGACGTACGCGGCGAATGACGCCGCGGTGACAACGTTGCTAGATGATATCGAGGCCACGTTCGATGTTGCTCGCGGGCCGAGGCTGGCGCGGCAGGCGCGGTTGGCGATGCCTCGCTGATATCACTCCGCCGCTATCGCCAATTTTCCTCGGGGCGTGATCCGCAGTACCAGCATCGATGCCGCGAGGCACGCGAGTCCGCTCGCCAGGAATGCCAGCAGATAGCTGCCTGACACGCTCCGCACCATGCCCGCGCCAAACGCGGCGATCGATCCGCCGACCTGATGCGCGAGGAAAATCCACGATATGATCACCGGCGCGTCCCGCCGCCCGAACACTTCGTTGGTCAACGAGAATGTCGCCGGTGCGGTCGCCACCCAGTCCAGCCCATAGAATACCGCGAACACCGACAGGCTGGCTCCGTCGAATGGGCTGAACGGGATCAGCACAAGCGACAACCCGCGCAGACTGTAATACCAGAACAGCAACACGCGCGGACTGTAACGGTCACACAACCAACCGGACGCCATCGAGCCGAACAGGCTGAACAATCCGACGGCCGCCAGGATCGAGGCGCCCTGGATTTCCGGAATACCCTGATCCAGGCAATAAGCGATCAGATGCGTGTTGATCAGACCGTTGGTCGATAATCCGCAAATGCCAAACGTCACGCACAGCAGCCAGAAATCCATCGACTTCGAGGCCCGGATCAACGCGCCAATCGCGACCGCGAACATGTTGCCGCCCGGTGCATGATTGTCTGCCGCCGGAACGATCGCCGTGCCGCCATACGGCGCGAGGCCGACCGCCGCCGGGGATTCCGGCAGCAGAAACAGCAGCAGAGGAATCACGCAGGCGATCGCGGCCGTGGTGCCGACCGCCACGCCCTGCCAACCGTAACGATTAGCCAGCCAGGCCAGCAGCGGGAGAAAGATAAGCTGCCCAGCGGCGTTGGCGGCGAAAAGGAGACCGGCGGCGAAGCCGGTGCGCTTTTGAAACCAACGGTTCGCCACCGTGCCGGCGAAACCAACCGCGCCGGCACCCGCTCCGACGCCGACCATTACGCCCCAGGTCAAAAACAATTGCCACGGCGACGTCATGAACAGCGACATTCCGGTCCCGGTCATGAGTACCAGCAGCGCCAGAACCATCGTGCGTTTCAGGCCGAGGCTCTGCATCAGTCCGGCCATGAAAGGACCGATAAGGCCCATCAGCATGATGTTGATGGAGATCGCAGCCGAGATCGTGCTGACGTCCCAGCCGAACGCGCGCCGCAGCGGGCCGATCATCACGCCAGGTGCCGCACGCACGCTCACGCCCGCCAGCATCGAGACGAAAACGACAGCCAGCACGACCCAGGCGTAGTGGAAGCGGCCCGAACAAATCCTGACGAGCCGGGTCGGCATCATGAAAAGGTCCTTCTGCGAAGGCTGCCCACTATAGAAGAACCATCTCGTTCGTCAGCCCGAAAAACCGCCAGGCGGGTGCATGGCTGATCCGCGGGGAGACATGCGCGCGCACTCATCGCGAACTGGCCGTGCTGGTTCGCGATCAGGCAAGCAAGACGTTACCACAGAGACCACTGAGCACCACGGAGTTGCACGGAGAAAGAAAGCATGGCGCTGCGCGCGGCGTTGGATCGACTGCGGCGCGAAGCGCCTGACTTTTCTTCTGCTCCGTGGTGCTTAGTGGTCCTCCGCGCTCTGCGTTTTGAAGCCTTCCTTGCTTGCGACGGTTCGATCACCAAGGCCGGATGCCGCGTAAGCCGCGGCCCGCTTCCGCCGGCCCGCCCGCTGGCCGAGCCCTCGCCAATATGGCAGGCTGGTTACCAACACAAGCCGCACCGGATGAGGAGCCGCGTCCATGAACGACGTCACGCCAACCGCCATTGCCCCCGCGGGCAATACCGCTGAATTCAAATTTCTCTCGGGCGTTAAAATCGTCGACTTCACTCAGTTCGAGGCTGGCCCTTCATGCACCGAGGCTCTGGCCTGGCTTGGCGCCGACGTCGTGAAGATCGAGAACCCGAAAATGGGCGATCCCGGCCGCCGCCTGCGCCCCGGGCAGCCGGATATCGATCCCTATTATTTCCACGTGTTCAACGCCAACAAGAAGTCGATCACCGTCAATCTTAAATCCGAGCACGGGCTGAACCTCGTCAAGGAGATGCTGAAAAAAGCCGATGTCTGCATCGAAAACTTCGCTCCAGGCGCGATCGAGCGTCTGGGTCTTGGTTACGATGTCGTGAAGGCTCTCAACCCGTCGATCATCTATGCGCAGGTCAAAGGATTCGGCGAAGGCAGTCCGTACGAAAAGAATCTCGCCTTCGACATGATCGCGCAGGCCTGTGGCGGCACGTTCAGCGTCACCGGCGATGCGAACGGCCCGCCGACGCGGCCAGGCATCTCGCTTGGCGATACCGGCACCGGAATGACCATGGCGATCACGATCCTCGGCGCGTTGTTCAAACGGCGCGAGACCGGGGAAGGGCATCGCCTGCAGGTCGCGATGCAGGACGCGATCATGCATTACATGCGCATCAACTTCGCGACCCAGGGACTGACCGGCAAACCGGCCGAACGCGGCGGCTCCAAAGTCGTCGGCGTGAACAATGCGCCGATGGGGCTGTATCCCTGTGCGCCGGGCGGGCCCAACGATTACGTTTACATCATGACCAGCCGCGCCAACCCCGATCATTGGGACCGACTGCTGAAACTCATCGGGCGGGAGGATCTGATCGGCGACAAGCGCTATCTCACGCCCGCCGACCGTGTCTCGCGCGCGGCCGAGGTCGATGAAGTCATCACAGCATGGACACGCCAGCACACCAAGCATGAGGCGATGCGAATGGTAGGCGACGCCGGCATCCCGGCCGGCGCGGTGCTGGACACGATGGAGTTGCAGAACGACGAAAGCTTCGAGCGGCGCGGCATCATGCAGACGATGAACCATCCCGTACATCGCCCATTCAAAATGCCCGGCTGGCCGGTGCGGGTCGATGGCAAGCCGTCGACGGTCAAACCCTCGCCGGTTCTCGGGCAGCACACCGATAGCGTGCTGTCCGAATGGCTCAATCTCAGCGCGGACGAGGTCGGTGCGCTGCGTGGCAATGGAGCCCTCGGCTGAGCGAAAGTCCCGCCCTGTTCGAGGCGCTGATCGTCCCGCATCGCAGCCTGACGCGGCGTGGGTTGCGATGGGTGATCGGCTCGCTCGCCGGTCTCGCGATGTTGGTCAGTCTGCGCTTCTGGATGCTAGGCGCGTGGCCGGTCTTGCCGTTCAGCGTGATCGAGGTCGGGCTTGTGCTGCTGATGCTGCACCTGAACACGCGCCAGGCACGCGGGAGCGAACTTGTCATACTCAGCGAAACGGAGCTGCGGATCGTGCGCACCCAACCCTCGGGTCAGCGGACCGTGCGCGTGTTGTCGTCCGGCTGGCTTTCAGTCTCGTTGCTGGAACGTGAGGGGCGCGTGCCGAGACTGGTCTTGAGCCGGCACGGCGACAGCGAGGAAATCGGACGCGCGTTGGGAGAGGCGGAGAAGCGCGACCTGGCGGCGAGCCTGGCCCGAGCGCTGCATCGTGCGCGCAATCCGGTGTTCGATAATCCTCAGTTACGCGAATAGGGTCGCGTTTGCGGCGGAGAATGGAGCGCACGTTCATCGCTGAGAACACGACAGGACAAGGTGGTGCCTGGACAGATAGCCTGGTCAAGCCCAGCTATGACGGGTCTTCCCGCCTCGCTATGACGATCGAAATTAACTCGCCGTTTCGGTCGGACCCATCGACTTTATCAGATCGAAGACGCGTTTGCGGATCGCCGGGTCGGTGATGCGGTAGTACGCGCGGACCAGTTCCAGCGTCTCCCGCCGGTTCAGTGTGTCGTCGGCGAATGAATTGGATGGCTCGCTGAAACCTGTCGCCCGCCGTGCCGCCGGTGAGCCGAAGGTCGCCGTCAGACTTTCCGGCATGTCGTCAAAGAAAAAGCTGATTGGCACATCCAGCACCCGGGACAGATCAAATAGCCGCGACGCACCGACTCGGTTGACGCCACGCTCATATTTCTGGACCTGCTGAAATGTCAGGCCCAGGGCCTCTCCCAACCGCTCCTGCGACATACCGAGCAAAGTCCGGCGCAAACGCACCCTGGAGCCGACATGCACATCAATCGGGCTGGGGCGGCCTTCCCGGTCAATCCCAACAGCCTGATCGGCGATAGCCATGGCCTATGTCCCTTTCAAAAAGTTCCACGTAACCCGGACCATACAACCATGTCGGTTATACAACCTTATGGATTGTACTAGACAGATCACGCTTCTCGCGCTTTCATTAGCAGACATTTAACGCCACAACCGAAAATTGTCAAGCATCTGGTTTAATTGCCGCCCTCCGTGTCAGGATGCGGGATCGGACATCTTTTTTTGTGCTACGGGTTAACGCGCTTTCATTACGCCGTTGCCACGCACCCATCGCCAATCCCGCGATAAGGACACCTGCCGCCAGCGAGCCCGGCAGGGGCAGCCCAAAACGCCCAAAAATCGTACGGGACAGAGCGCCGGGCAGCTGCACTGTGCGAAACCCGGCTTGCTCCATCCCGAGTCGGGCAATCTCGTGGCCCCTCGCGTCGAACGCGGCGGTGATCCCGGTATTCGCTGCCCGCAGCAGCGGGAGCCCTTCCTCCACCGCGCGCAACCGGGCAGCGGCAAGGTGCTGCCGCGGGCCGGCAGAGGTGCCGAACCACGCGTCGTTGGTGGCATTGACCATCCAGGTGGGCCGATCGGCCTCATTCACGACCTGGCCCGGGAAGATCGCCTCGTAGCAGATCAGCGGCCCGACAGGAGGCACCCCCGGAATACGCAGCGTCTCGGGACCTGGGCCGCTGGCGAAACCGCCGCCCGGCACGAGCTGGATGCCAATCTGGGCCCAACTCGGCTGATACTCGCCGAACGGAACCAGGTGCCACTTGTCGTAGACCGCAGCAACGTCGCCCGTGCCGGAGATCCCGAACAGGGAGTTGCGCGGCCGGTCATCGCTGTCGAAGCGCACCGCTCCGGCCAGGACCGGCTCGCCATGGCTGGCGGTTGAGATCGCGGTGCGGGCCGTTTCGTCCAGCAGAAACGGGCTCGCGGTTTCCGGCCAAACGACCACGAGCGGACCGGGCCCAGCCGCCCGCACGGCTTCGTCGGTCAGGTGCAGATAGCGCTCGAACACGGTGTCGCGCAGCGCCGGATCCCATTTCTGCCCCTGCGGCACATTGCCCTGCACAAGCACGACGCGCAGCGGCTGATCCGGCGGAAGCGGCGCGGACACGCGGCTTATGCCGAACCCGATCCAGGCCAGGAAAATCGCGAAGCAAACCGTTCGTCCGGGCCACCGCAAGACCGGTGCGCAAGCAAGGACGATGGTTGCCAAAGTCAGGCCATGCACCGACACCAGAGAGGCCGGCTGCAGCATCACGTCGCCAAACCACCCCGGCACAGCCCAGACTGTGCCCAGAGGGTTCCACGGAAATCCGGTCCCCACGAACTGCCTCGCCAGGTCCCCCAGCACCCATCCCCCACCGAGCGCCATCACCTGGGCGGCTCCCGCCCGGCTACGTCCACGCGTCACGAACCATGCGACGCCTGCCGGGATCGCGATGAACAGAGCCAACACCGCCCCGAGAGCCGGCACCGCGAGGGGGACGAACCACCAGAACCGAGCGGCTTCGAACAGGATGGCCTCGGTAATCCAATAGAGGCCAATCAGGTGATAGCCGAAGCCGAACCACCAGCCCCTTCTGGCTGCCTCGAAAAATCCCCTTGCCGCGTTGATCTGGGCGAGCAGAACGGGAAAGGAAACCAGCAGGACCGGCAGCACATGTAGTGGAGGCAGCGCCAGAGCAGCCAGCGCCCCGGCCAGGAGAGCGATCAGATCGGCGCGCATACCGCGCGCTTTGAGCAGGCCCGGTGCTGGCTCTTTGGCGGAATTTCGGGGCACCACGCCCGGGCCGGAACCCGATCCGGGAGCGGCGCCTTCTGGCGGGATCGAGCCGCGATGCGGATCGACGGGTAAAGACCTGACGCGTAGGGTCATGCCTCAGTCCGGTGCGTCGCGAACCCGCCGTTCATAATGGCGGTAATAGGATTCAGTCACCATGTCGGTCTTCACCACCACCGCGACGTCGATCGTGTTGAATTGCGCGTCGATGACGGCACCGTCGCCGACGAAGCCGCCCAAACGCAGATAGCCCTTGATCAACGGCGGCAGCGAAGCCAGTGCGCGCTTTGGATCGATGCTCTCCCGGTCGAGGCGCCGCATATCGATGTACCGATCCGGCACCGCGCGCGGACGAAGCGCGGGCGGTGCCAGGTGGTAGTAATAAAGGTAGGTCAATTCGGGCGCGAGCACTTCAGGGTCGATGCCGTGCAGGCTGGCGCAGCCGAACATCAGTTCGATCCCGTGGTGGAACACATACGCGGCGATCCCACGCCATAGCAGCTGCATGACCGCCCGGTTGCGGTAAACGGCGGCAACGCAGGAGCGGCCGAGTTCGAGGAGGCCGGCGGGGAATTTCTCGATGTTGCTGATGTCGTATTCGTCGGCGGAGTAAAACTGGCCGACCTTCGCCGCCGCCTCGCGCCGGATCAGACGGTAGGTGCCGACGACGCCCTCGGGGCCGGACCCGATCGCGTGATCGACGACCAGCAGGTGATCGGCGACCACGTCGTAGCGATCCCGGTCGCGCTTGTCGCGTTCGGTCGCCGCATCCGCCCTGGCGCCCATTTCGGCGTAGAAGACGCGATAGCGCAGGGCCTGCACGGCATCCACTTCTCCCGCTTCGGTGGCGACCCGCACGCCCAGATTGCCCGCGCGCAACTCCGGGAAGGGCGCTGGGGGCATCACTTCACGGGTTCCTCCGACTGATGCGACGCGCGGCGGCCGGCGGCTGTCTTTTGCTTGCGGCCGAACAGTTCGAGCCGCAACGATACAAGGTCGAAGCCAAGGCGAGCGGCGATCGCGCGCAGCAGTTCCTCGTGCTCGGCATCATGGAATTCGATCACCTTGCCGGTTTCGACATCGATCAGGTGATGGTGGTGGATTTCCTCGCTCGGTTCGTAGCGGGCGCGGCTGCCGCCGAAGTCATGCCGCTCGAGGATGCCTTTCTCCTCGAAAAGGCGCACCGTCCGGTAGACCGTGGCGATCGAGATGTGCTGATCGAGTTGGGCGGAGCGGCGATACAGTTCCTCGACGTCCGGGTGGTCGCTGGCGTCGGAGAGCACGCGTGCGATCACACGGCGCTGTCCCGTCATTTTCACGCCGCGTTCGATACAAAGGCGCTCGATGCGCGATTCCATCGGCATCCTTGTGAATATCCCGAATGGTCGACTCAGGCGACAACGCCAGTCAAGGAGTACTCGGTAGCCGAAGTCGCCCGTTGCTGTCCATTGGACCCAACCTTACCTCCCCGAAGCGTCCGGCGGGGGACCGCCATCCGGCCGCGGGCGGCTCTCCCTCAGGGCTTCAGGTACGCCCAATGCTGCTGTTCCAGATCCATGATCCGCACCGCTCCGGATGGCACCAGCCGAGCTTCGGGCATGACCGTCAGCGTTTTCTTCGTTGCCGCCTCCGTGTGAGCGAACGAAATTTGACACAGGCTCATCACGACGTCCGGATAGGTTGTGTGGAGGTTCCGCACGGCGTCGGCCACGGGAGTAAGTTCGCTGATGAATATCGACGAGCCAGGGCCGTTGGCGACGATTTCGATCGCGACCGTCTCTCCTGCCTTGCGCTCGGTCTCGATGACATTCGCCGCGTTGTGCAACGCCTCGGTCATCACTTCGGCATCGGGGCTGTCCACGTGGATCACCAGTTGGCGCGGCGCGGTCTGTGCATGAACCGGAAACGCCAGCGCAACGAGGATCCCGAACACAAGTGCTGGCGCCGCCAATATTCTTGTCGTCATGGCCGGGCTCCGGCTGGACCGGGGAAAAAGGACGACGGGGTTTGTATAGTTGCTCATCGCCTGAATTGACTTGAGTTCGCACTTAGGCCGTCAGGTCGAGCCATGACGAGAGACCAGATCAGCCCCGCTTGCCCTCGCGGGGCCGGGTGCCGAGTCCGATCGCTTTGGCGAGTGATGAACGTTTCTTCGCGTATTCCGGCGCGACCATCGGATAATTCGAATCCAGTCCCCATTTGGTGCGATATTGTTCCGGAGTCATCCCATAAGCGGTCTGCAAATGGCGTTTCAGCATTTTGAGCTTCTTGCCGTCTTCCAGACAAACGATGTAATCGCTGAATACGGATTTCGAAATCGCCACGGCAGGTTTTGGCCGCTCCGCCGGCGTGGACGGGCGGACCTGCGGCGCCAATGTCGCCGCGGATGATCCACTCAACGCGGAATAAACCTGCTGGATCAGGCCGGGCAACTCCTCAACCCCAACTTTATTGTTCGCGACATGGGCCGAGACGATTTGCGCGGTCAGTCCCAATACGCCAGGTTGCGAGGGAGGCGGAGAGGATGGATCTTGCGAGGATGAACTTTCCGCCATCGAGTGGCCCCTTATATCGCGGATGAGTGCGATCATATACATGGTCCGGTGACCATTTCGCAATGGTTTATTCTTGTAAATCCGGGGTGAGCAAGTATCATGAACTCCGTTCTGACCGCCGACCGAGAAATCGACATCACGCACGACGTGTGTCCGATGACCTTCGTCAAAACCCGTATCGCTCTCGATCGTCTCTCCCCCGGGCAAACGTTGCTGGTCCGCCTGCGCGGCGAGGAACCGTTGCGAAACGTCCCTCGTACCGCAATGGAGCAAGGCCACACGGTGCTACAACAACGCCTCGAACCTGATGGTTCGACGCTGCTGCTGTTGCGCAAAGGTCAGTAAATTCCGCGGCTCTCCCAGCCGCATCGCGGCAAAATCGATTAATTCCTGTTACGAGTCGGCGCTGCCCGCCGATAAAGTAGAACGCAAGATCAGCGCGTTGGTTCCATCCGCGTAGTAATGGCGCCGCAGGCCAGCCTCGATGAAGCCGTGCGCGTGATAAACCGCCTGTGCCGCATGATTTGTCACAGCGACCTCGAGGAACATCGACGCAGCGCCCAGTTCGGTGGCGCGGACCATCGCGGCGCGCAGCAGCGCGGAGCCCAGGCCGCGACGCCGTAACGTTGGATACACGGCCACGGTCAGGATCTCGGACTCGTCGGCCGCGACGCGAGCAAGGATCATGCCTCCAGCCGGGTGCACAAACCCGAAAGTCGCGGGCAAGTCGAGTTGCAAGATCATTACATCGCGCGACCATGCCTCGGCGCGCGGAAACGCGGCGCGGTGAATGTCGGCCATGGCGTCCGCATGCACTCGCGTCGCGGGTTCGATGCTTCCCGGGAACGGTTCGCCCGCCACGCTCTGCTACCGGTGTGAGGCTTCCGGCGGCGGGCGCAGACCGCCGGCGGGCAGACGGGCCTCGGGCGGATCGACGTAGAGCGGCTGCGGCTCGCGCGGAGGCATTGTCCCCGCGTGCCGGCGGGCCGCGACCAGAGCGATATGCCTAGGCAGTGGAAAACGCGCGTCGGTCAGCATGACGTTGGCGCCCGCCGCGGCCAGGCGCGCGGCGATTTGCGGCGCGGCGCCGCCGGCAATGGCGACCTTGCGTGCCGGGAGGGGCAGCGCTTCCACGGCGAGAGAAACGATCTCGCCGTCGTGCTCGAGGAAGATGTAACCGCGGCGGCTATCCGTCACGATCCAGAGTACCCGGTCGCCAAGTTGCGGGAAGGCCTCCGCGATCGCCTCTCCGATGGTAACGCCGATGACCGGAACGCCGAGACCGAGGCCGATGCCATGTGCGAGCGCGAGGCCCGCGCGGATCCCGGTGAACGAGCCCGGCCCGATGGTGACCGCGACCATGTCAATGCCGGAGGGGCCTGTGCCCGCCTCGTCCATCACGTCCCGCGCCAGCTCGGGCAGAATCGCCTCATGCCCCAGGGAGCGTGCGTCGGAGCGTGCGTCGGAGCGTGCGTCGGAGCGTGCGCCGGTGCGGGAGGCGACAACGCTTTCATTGGCGACAACCGCCGCGGTGCAGCGGGTCAGGGCTGAATCCAGGACCAGGATGCGCATCCGCGCCGTGTCCGTGCCTCAGGTGAGGATACACGCCTCGTCGAACTCCAGCCTCGGCGAGCGGTTGAACACGCCGTCCCAATCGCCGTAGCCGAGGTTGCAAAGGAAGTTCGACCGCCAGCCGCTTTCGGCGAAAAACGCCTTATCGACGACATCGTTGTCGAACCCGGACATCGCCCCGGTGTCGAGGCCGAGGCCGCGCGCCGCGATGATCAGGTAAGCGCCCTGCAGTGTTCCGTTGCGGAACGCCGTGGTAGCGGCGAGCGAGTCGTTGCTGGTGAACCAGGACCGCGCGTCCTGATTATGCGGAAACAATTTCGGCAGCTTCTCGAAGAATTTCGGATCGTAGGCGACGATCGCGGTGACCGGGGCCGACATCGTTTTGTCCGTGTTGCCGGCAGACAAAGCGGGCCGCAGTTTTTCCTTGCCCTCCGCGGTACGGATGAACACGAAACGCGCCGGCGATGAGTTGGCCGATGTCGGACCGAACTTCAGCAGATTGTAAAGTTCGTGAATCTGCTCGTCGGTGACGGGCTTGTCCTGCCATTTGTTGTGGGTGCGCGCTTCGCGGAACAACAGATCATGGGCGGCGGACTCGAGCGTCATTGGACGTCACTCCGGGAAGAGGGGAACAAGTGTCCATGGTGCGGTGCGAAGGGTCCCGCGGCAAGGGGTCGGTTGGGAAGCGTTCCGCGCCGAACCGCTGGTGCCGTCGAGGCAATCCATTTTCGCGCCATCACGCGGGATGCCGTCGCTTTCGACCCGAAAACCAGCCCTGGAGCGTCACCCGGCCAGATCGAACGCGGCGTCATGATCCGCGGTGGCCGGGGTCAGGATCGCGGGTCGCTTAGTATTCCACCTGCTCGACCGCCACGACCTCGGGCACGTAGTGGCGCAGCATGTTCTCGATCCCGTGCTTCAGCGTGGCGCGCGAGGAGGGGCAGCCGGAGCATGAGCCTTGCATGTGCAGCCGCACCACCCCG
>JBEKGV010000010.1:0-15109 GCA_050012615.1 Acetobacteraceae bacterium
TGACAACATAGCATTGAAGGCCTTTCGGCATTTTCTGTCGGAACACATCAGATTCGATAGCGATCCGGATGAGGGCCACGGGGCCCTGAGCCGTCATCTGCGGCCAGATGATCGAATTCTTCCGTTGTGGACGGCCTTCGCTCGTCTGCTCGTCGACTTCGTCCCGACCCTGGAGTCAATGGCCGATCTGTGTCTGGATCAGCATATGGCTAAGCAGCTCTCTGGCTCGCCGGTTCAGGTTTTCGAGCAGCAGGCAGCCGGGAATTCCCGCATGGGCGTTACCGCCGCTCCTGACCTGTCATAAAGTCGCCCACGGCTCCGCATACGTCGCGCGGCGTCCATCCCCGGGGCTGGACGCCGCGCGATTATGCATGTCGTGCGGTTGTGCGAAGCCACGACGGCTCGGGTCGCGCGATAGTGTCGCAACCGACCCGAGCGCGATCGTTCTGTGCCTTACGTTTTAACCGACGAGACCTGCGCTGTTGAGGCGGCCGGCGACCACGTGCGCCGCGGTCTTGCCCGCGACGGCGCGAGGTGGCGGGACACCCGATGGGCTGCGAAACCCGCCCCAAATGCAAACCTCAGCAGCGGACCGAAACTCGACGCCGCGGCTGGGCCGACGATATAGAGACCCGGAACGGAACTCTCGAAATTCGCCGATAGCGCGGGCTTGAAGTTTTCCATCCGCAGCTTTGACAGTAGTTTGGGCGACAAAAAGGCCAGTTTGCGGGCGTCGATATCGAAGCCGGTGGCCGCGACGACGTGATCGGCCTCAACGACCAGGCGTTCGCCGTCCTGGCGCGTCGCATGCAACACCGCACGATCTCCGCGCATTTCCGCGCGCGAAAGTGTTACCCCGGTTTGAAACTCGATTGGGCCGACTACCTGCTCGCGGACGAACCAACCCGGTGCCGGTCCCAAATGGTTGCGAACGAAGTCGTGGCGGATCGTTACGGGCAGCCGTCTGATCAGCGAAGGCGCCTCGCAGCTCAGAACGGAACGCCAGCCCATCCCGAGACCGGTCTGCGGCCAACGGATCCGCTCTCTCAGCGACCGCGGATTTGGATCGGGCGGCGATTGAAAATCTATCGTTTTCCGCCGCGCCAGCAACGAAACCGAGGCCTTGCCGTGCAGCAATGCCGCGGCGCAATTCAGCGCCGACGCGCCGGCACCTATGACAGCCACGTGACGGTCCGCGAAATCCCCGAGACCAGAGCAATTCCAGCTATGCGAAAGCACACTGTCCGACAGGCCCGCCAACACCTTGGGTATGCTGGAGTAGTAGTGAAGCCCAGTACCGACCACGACGGCACGCGCTTCCACGCACTCACCGCTATCCAGCCAAAGCCGGAAGATTTCCCCGGCTTGCTCCAATCGGGTAACCTGCCGCTCCTCCAGTTCCGGAACGTAACGCCGTTGAAACTCCAACCCGTACTTAACGAATGTGTCGGCACTTATGGGCACGCCGACATCGGCATAGGGGATCCCATGTTCGGCACAGTATTGTGACAACGGAAAGGCTCCGCCGGGGGCGTGCAGATCCGAGGCGAAGCCTTCGGACTTGAGCCGCATCCCTTTCGGACAATGCTCATACCAGCTACGCATCGGGGTACCAAAAATGCGATAGTCGACGCGTTTCGCTTTCAAATGTGCGGCCATCGAGAGGCCGTAGGGGCCGGCACCCACGATGACAACGTCTGATAAAGAGTTCATATATCACACTCGCTTTGATCGATCCGCCAACCCGTACCCAAAACCGATGATGCGCGACACCCGGGGGAAGTTCGGCCCCCGGACCAATCCGAAGCCTTACGACAAAGGCGGACGCGACGCACAGTCTGACGATTGTGGATACCAGATCCGCGCTGTGCCAAAGTTACAGATAAAGCCGATCGCGACCAATAGCCCTTTTGGGTGTGCCACATTCGCCCTGTTGTACCGGAATTTCCTGAGCTACTGATGGTGTCCGGGGTTACAAACATGCATCGTCCAGGTCAGCCAGCGGTTAGAAAGGTGATATGATTTCTATGGTGCCTCCAGCCATCTTGCTCGCCAGCACATGCTGGTGGCACTCGGTTCCCCGACTGGCTCTCGCGCTGGCGGATGCCGGCTGTGATGTGTCGGCGATTTATCCGTCCCGTGGCCATCCGTTGGATTCAGTACCGTCGGTCACGAAACGGTTCATATATTGTCACAAGGATCCTCTTCAGGCTCTACGGGATGCCATCCGCGCCGCGAAGCCGGACCTGATCGTGCCCTGTGACGACCGGGCAATCCTGCACCTTCAGAAATTGCACGCGCTGGAGACCTATGGCGGGCCGCGCG
The DNA here is from genome assembly GCA_050012615.1 of Acetobacteraceae bacterium. Classification (GTDB taxonomy): domain Bacteria; phylum Pseudomonadota; class Alphaproteobacteria; order Acetobacterales; family Acetobacteraceae; genus Rhodopila. Next base: position 2,326 of record JBEKGV010000010.1, read on the forward strand.
ACGACGAGGCGCCAGGCTACATCGCCCGCCTCATAGAGCGTTCGCTTGGGAGCCCAGAGGGGTTCGCCACCGCGCGGGCGCGCTATCCGCTCATTTCCATGGCAAGAGCCGCGGGACTGCCGGCACCGGAAACCGGCAAGCTGCGTACCCCGGAAGACCTGGATCAGTGGCTGTCCCGACACGGTCTGCCGACTGTGCTCAAAGTCGACGGCAGTTGGGGCGGCAACGGCGTGTTCGTGGTGCGGTCCAGCGAGGAAGCGCACAGGGTGTTCCGGAAGCTATCGCGACCGTGCTCCTATCTGCTCGCCCTGAAGCGCCGCGTCGTCAACCGTGACCCCTACTGGTTGCTCGAGTCGCGTCGACGCACCCCTGGCGTCGTCAGTGCCCAGACCTACATCGAAGGATCGCCCGCCAACTGCGCGATGTTTTGCTGGGAAGGTAGCGTCCTGGCGGGCATCGCGGTCGAGGTCCTGCAGGCTCGAAACCCCAAGGCACCCGCGACCATCGTCAAGGTGGTAGACAACCCTGAGATGATGGCTGCCGCCCGTGTCCTGGCGTCACGGCTGGAGTTGTCGGGCTTCTTCGGTTTGGATTTCATGATCGATTCGAAAACCAGAATTCCCCAGTTGATCGAATTGAATGCTCGGCCGACGCCGCTGTGTCACCTCCGGCTTGGACAGGGCCGCGATCTGGTGGGTGCTCTGGCGGCGACGTTGTTCGGCCGTTCGCTGCCGCCTAAACTCATTACGCCATCCGATGTTATCGCCTATTTCCCTGATGCGGCGCGAGTGAATGCGGCTGAAATTCCCCCCGGCGCCTACCATGACATCCCGATCGACGCGCCTGCTCTTGTTACGGAGCTGCTGCGACGTCCCTGGCCCAACCGGAGCCTGTTGGCCCGGACGTTCGATTGGTGGGTTGGCGTGGTCGCCTCAGGTATTGAGTTAGCCAGAAGGCGACCCACTCGCGCGCAGCCGAAGCCGTTGGTCAGCGACCGGATATCTTCAGTCGTCGACCGGAAACCGTCAGTCGGCGAATTGCCGGAACGGGCCACCGCTGGGCCCGTGATGGCACATGTCAAAATGGATTAAGTCTTATTGTGGGATAGTCTTAGTAAATCGACGTTCCTCGATTGTCCCGTCAGGGTTCGCCGCCCGCATCACCGTCCTGAACTGGCCTCGTCGGGATGGCGGCACGCGCATAACGATGCTGCTCGATTACCCCTGCCAGTTTTCGCCCACCACATCACCGCCCTGAACCAGGCTCTACGGGATGGCGGCACGCGCATAACGATGCTGTTCGATTACCCCTGCCGGGGTTCGCCCTCCGCATCATCGTCCTGAACTGGCATCTTCGGGCTGCACCGGCATGATCTGGTGAGCAGATGGACCCTCAATCAGGTCGGGGTAGCCCACAACCACAACCGGTTATCGCCGCGAACAGGGAACCTGACAGAACTGAGTTCGGATGGCGACGCCCCGCATCTCAGCCTTTGCGGGACGGCCTTTCCCATGCGTGTGAGCCCGTGAGGGACACCGCATCCTGCTTCAGGAACCCGATCATATGTTCAAACACAACGCCGCGTGTCTCGCAGCTGGTGAGTGCATGATCCTGTCCGGGGACAATCCGTACCGCGGCACCTGGTGGACACCGTTTCTGGCCGAATTCGTGGGACAGCGCCGCAACGCCCGCGTCGCCCTCGGAGAAAAGAAACAGCGTCCGCGCGCGTTGCGCCAGACGGTTGATGCTGTCCTGAGCGAAGGTCGGCGGGGGCCCGAACCCGAGAAACCGCGCATGCCGCCGGCCGATTGCCTTGATCTTCTCGTAGAACCAGACGCGCAGCATGGCGAGCCGGGTGCGAAGGCCAAGCGGCCCTTGTTGCAGGAGCCGCTTCCAAACATCCATCTGTCGGAGTTGCAGCAAAAGGCTCACGGGGTTTCCCTGGACGTGGCTCAGGAATTCGATCGCATCGCCGACTCGCCATTGAAACAACGGCAGGTTAACCAGCAGCAGCACACTGATGCGCTGGTCGGCGAGTGCCGCGTGAAAGGCATGGTAGGCACCGGAACACAGGCCCTGGGCGGCGAACCGCCGGTAACCGAGTTCCTCCATGACATCGATCGCGGCGGCGACGTCTGCCCGCCGGTCGACTTCCAACACATGTGTCTCCGCGTCGCCCGGTGCGATGCTGTCGCCCAGTCCGGCGAAGTCCATCCGTAGGGAGGCGAAGCCTTCGGCGGCCAACCGCCGGGCCAGATCGACGTTGACGCGGGCAAGCCCCTGATGCGGATTGCCCCCGCTGTTGACGATAACGACAGCCATGCTCGAGTCGTCCCGCGCCGATGGGCGGCAGAGTACGCCGAACAGGTTGCCCGTCGGGCCAAAGCGCAGGGGGGTCTCGATGCACGAGCCGTGTCTGATCTCCGCACGTTCGGGTACGCGCGCATGTTGCAGTGGAGGCGGACCAGTAGGGATCGACTCACGCAACCATCCCAGAATTCGCGTTACGTCGGCCGAGGGCTCATGGCTCATGTGAGCCGGCCGCAGCATGGGATCCAACCCGGTGAAGTCCTCGCACGTCACGTCCGCGCCGCGTCTGGCCCAGGTTGAAACGCATTCGGACAGAACCGGGGATGGCGACTGCGCATACACCACGACCCGGCAACCGCGTGCCAGTGCGACCTTGCGCAGCTCCACCTGGTTGATCAACTGAACCGTCTCGCCGGAGAAGCGAAGCTCGTTCACGGCGAGCCCATCTTCAGGATGCCGTGAGGTACCCCGTGCGCCCATCGCCGTTTCGGTGATCAGTTCGCGAATATAGGACCGGCCGCGCAGCACAGGCGCGATCAGTACGAGCCCGGCGACGTCTGTTCGCTGCTCAGCGACGACCGCCGCGAGCGTCGCGCCGATTCGCAGTCCGCACAGTATGATGCGTCCCGCCCCGCTGTGGTCGCGCAGCCAATCGGCGGCGGTATGGATACTCTGCTGCCACTCCGCCCAGTGTTCCGCCGTTCCAATATCACGGGAATTGCCGGTTCCGGGATAGTCGAAGCGCAACGTGGGATAGCCTGCGTCGGCAAGTGCGTCGGCGAGTAGGCGAAACGACCGGTAGGCGGTCATCCCATCGTGCCTCAGACCTGAGCAAAGCACGACCGCGGTGCTTGACGACTCGTCGCCGAGTGGCGCGTGCAGCCAGCCAAAGCATTGATCGAAGCTGACCGGCTGACGGCGAAATCCCCGCACCACGCCAACCTGATCCGTGTCGTTTGGCGTGATGGTCAGCACCGGTGATTTGCTCCTGCCAATGGGGGCCGGGGCTCCCGGTCCGATCAAATTCATGATGGCGGATCGTAGAAAGATGACCGCACTGTGTCAAATGTTCACACTAATACCCCATTATGAACCAATGCACCATTATGAACTAATACCCCGTGCGTGGAGACCGTATTTGTCTGCTCGTACGACGCGTGTCCCAGAGATTGGGACGCGGATGGCACGCCCGCCCACGGGGCACACATCATGTTGACGCAGATGCCATGGTCAAACCGCGACAGATGCGGTCACTTTGGTTCTGGATCGAACCGTCGGTCCCGGTAAGACGGCCCCGTGACGATCTCCCGGGGGAACGGCGAGGCAATCATGGCATGCTCTGGCATGGGTTGCTCTGGCATGTGAGGCTCCGGGCCTGAGTTTTTCCGGAATTGTGGTCCCTGCGCAACCGTCTGACGAGCCTGTGTTAGCCAAAAATAGCAATGTCCCCTCCGACCAGGTCCAATGCCCCTTTGTTCGGGTTTCCGGGCGGAGGACTGATGGTCGAAGGGGTTCTGTCCAGGACTGTCGAAAAATCTGGCCGATAGCACCTGGTCCGCGCGTATCTGGAGCGCTGTCTTTGTCAGCGTGACGGGTCGGAGCGGCTCGGCATTCGCCAGTTCAATCGCGGTGTTCGTTCCTGGAAACCAGAAGGTGACGGGGGTCTGATGTCCCGTCCGCGCGGCCGCCCTTCGGATCGGTGTTTGAGCGGCGACCAGCCGGCCGGTGTCGTCGAGTGCCTGAAAGACAAGTGCTCCGGCTTTGGCGCGACGTTGGCTTGAGAAGCCGCCGGAGTTGGACGGGATCAAGGTATCCGCGGCGGCGGTCCGGCGACGTTCCCGAGGTCCCGCGGCTCGGCTGACTGACGCTATGCCATTGGTAGTATAGACAAGTAACCACTCCAACACGGAGAATGGCGCATTGCTGTTGCCAGATTCGAGCGGCGTTCTGTCGAGGGAAGTACCATGGGTATTAGCTATTACAGGCCAACCCTGCTCAAAACATGCGCTTTGATCGTATTTTCAATATTCATCCCGGCGGTCGCGATTGTCGCGATGGTGAGCGGTCGATCGGAGCCGGTTGGCATGACCGGTATGAACTCGTCAGTTACCCCGATCGCCGAAAGGATCGCGCACGCCTTTTATGTATCGCCAAAGGGTGATGACAAGAATAACGGAACGTCTCCCGCCACGTCATTCAGGACGCTCGAAAGAGCGCAGGCCGCCATGCGGCAATTCGGGACGGCGCCCTACACGACCTATCTGGAGGGCGGCGTCTACCAGCGCACCGAAGCGCTCGATCTGGTGAATAATGATGATCAAAACAAATCGTGGGTCGCCTATCCAGGGCAATCGCCAACACTGGATGGAGGAGGGCGCACCGCGAGGGGGATCCACATTGTCGCGTCAGGCGTCGTCATCAAAGGAATCACCGTCCGGAACTTCGCTGAGAGCGGCCTGTTCGCGACCTATTGCGATCATCTGCTGATAGCCGGCAACAACGTGCTTGATATAATGACGCCCGACTGGCGGACCAATGTCCTGGGGTCGAGCATATTCCTTCTGCGGGTCAGGAACTCGATTATCGCCAACAATTACGTAAATGGAAACACGGCGACCGGCATCCAGGTAAATGGCGGAGGTACCGGGGACGACAATAGCGGCGACGAGGTTTCCAACAACCGCGTCTATAACACGTGTCGAGCGGTGAATGACTGCGGTGCGATCTATTTTCGCGATCTCGGTCACGTGAGTACTGGACAAAAGATAATAAACAATATCGTCGGCGATTATGGCGCCAAAGAGGTTGAGCACGTCGCCATATACCTCGATGATGAAACGTCCCACGTCGTCGTTGCCGGAAATATAGTTTACGGAACGGGAACCTATGGAATTTTGATACATGGGGGCGACCATAATATCGTACGCAACAACATTTTCGACATATCTCAGGCGGTAAGGCTCGGGCTATATCAGGATGATGTCGGATCGGGCGGCGACAACTATGGAATGGCCGGCAACCAGTTTCTGAACAACATTATATATTCGGCATCGGTTCAACCCGGCCAGCTTTGGGATTTTATCGACCAGAGCGGTCAGGATGTCGCTCGTCTCGCGGTGTCGAACAATATTTATTATGACCCCCGCCTGGTGCTGCCAAATATTGGCACCATCGTCGACCGGTCGCCGATTTATGCCAATCCGCTGTTCGTCGACCCGTCAAGGCACAACTACAAAGTTCCCACACGATCGCCGGCGGCCGAACTTGGTTTTGAGCCTGATTCATAACGGAGACCATACCAACCACCCAGACGCCTGACTCTTTGGCGGAAGCGTCGATTGTCTCATGATCGACAATCGAGCCAGCCATCTATCGGGGTGCAGTGCGGGGAGATCGTGCCGGTAGGTCGATCAATTCGGCGAATGATTTTACTTAATCTCTTTAAGGCATCGCGGCATTCTTTCGCCTTTAACGGCTTTGGTTTTTCCGGTTGCTTCCAAATGAATTCTTTTGTCGTTCCAAATGCCTCGGACGGGCGCATTGCCGCCTGCTTCAGACCCTGCATCTCCATTGATACCGCAATTGGAAGTGCGCTCCTTATCGCTACGCCACCGTGTGACTGCCGCGCGGATCCCACATTCGGCAACTGGTCCGCCGGCGCGCGCGGCCCAGGGTGAGGCTTCACAAAGCGCGCGATCTCGGATTCATCGATTGTTCAGAAAGGCGTGTCATGGTCGGTGCGCAATGCTCACCGACGCGCGACCGATTGATGCCCCAACACGCGATCGCACGCGAGGTAAACGCAATGCGCGGACATCGCAAACACGGCCGCGCGACAGCTCCGGCCGAACGACCATCGCTTAACGCGTCAGAGGATTAGCCAATGCAGTCATTTCGGCTCAACCGCTTCCGGGTCACCTCCCGCGTCTACGGCGGCTTTGGCTGTCTGATCGTGCTCGGGTTGGCGATCGCGGCAAACGGCCTGGCGCAGCTCGCCCGGGTTGAAGACGACGCCAATCGGCTCGCCGTGAGCAATGAGCGGATGGGTAACAACTTCAATAGCATGCTCGATCTGCAGACGATGCGCCGCGCTGCCATGGAGTACAAGGCTCTGAACGACAAAACGGTGAGCGGGCAGTTCAACGATGCCTATGAAAAATCGTCCGCGCTGCTAAAAACGGCGCAGCGGGACACGCCGTCCGAGGAGCGTCGGCGCGCCTATACCTCAATGTTACAGACGCTCGGTTCGGTCAAACAGGGGTTCGATCGGCTTATCCCGCTTATCGACTCGGTCGATTCATCCGCTCGCGCACAGGTGAAAATCGGGGGCGAGCTCATGGCCGCCGCCGGTGCGGCGAGGCAGACCGCGCAGCGCGACAACGACGTCGAGGCCATCGACGCGGCCCGCGATATCGAGGCTTCACTTCTGACGATGCGCATGATGGCTACACGCTATGGCCTGTTCAAGGATGCTACGTCGGCGGACAGCTTTCACAGCGCCTATAACGGTGCGGAAAAGCTGGTGGACGCAGTGCCGCCGCGGCTGCGAGATCCGGCATTGCGGGCATCGCTCGTTGCGTATCGCAAGGTCTTTGACGATCAGACCGCGGCCATCGTTGGAACCGAGAAGGAGTTCGGCGCGATAACCGCGCAGCTCTCCGGACTATCCGAACTGTACGCGCGATCGACCGAATCTCTGAGCAGGGAGGTCACGAATTCGCGCGAAGCCAACGCCGCGGCCCTTGTCGCGACACGGCGGCTGCAAGAGATTTTCGCCGCGGTCGCACTGTTGCTCGGTGTCGGTCTGGCGGCGGTCATCGGCCGGGGCATTTCCGGACCACTGCGCGCCTTGGCACGTGCGATGCGTGCTCTGGCCGAGGGCGACACGGCGGTCACGGTCCCGGCGCGCGACGGCAGGAATGAGATCGCGGCGATGGCGGAGGCTGTTGAAGTGTTCCGCGCCAACGCGATCGAGACCGCGCGTTTGACCGAGGAGCGTGAAGCCTCGCGTGCCGCGAAGGATCGCCGTCAGGCGGCGATGGATCGCCAGACTCAGGATTTTGGTTCGATGATCACCAGAGTGATGACCAGCCTGACGGAATCCGCGGAGCACATGCGCAATGCCGCGACGGCCATGTCGGAGGGGGCCAGGCAAACCCGCGTCGGCGCCTCGCAAACCGCGGAGGGGGCAAGCGCATCGTCGCGCGATCTTGGCGCGATCGCATCGGCATCCGAGGAGATGACGAGCAGTATCGGGGAGATCAGCCGCCAGGTCGGCGGTGTGACCGCGGCCGTGCAACAGGCGGTGGCTCGAGCGACCGTCACCGATCAAAAGGTCTCTGGGCTGGCGGAGGCGGCGGACAAAATTGGCGAAGTGGTCCGTCTGATAACGGACATCGCGGGCCGGACCAATTTGCTGGCCTTGAATGCGACGATCGAAGCAGCCCGCGCCGGCGAGGCCGGTAAGGGCTTCGCGGTGGTCGCCAGCGAGGTGAAGGCCCTGGCGACCCAAACCGGCAAAGCGACTGAGGAAATCAGCGCCCAGATCGTTGCCATCCGCGGCGCGACCGGTGAGGCGGTCGGCGCTGTGCGGGAGGTGACCGAAGCGATTGGTCAGGTGGATACCGTGGCGGCCGCGATCGGCGCGGCTGTCGAGCAACAGGCATCTGCCACGCGAGAGATCGCGAGCGGAGTGAACAAGGTGATGCGGTCGGCCGGCCAGGCCACCGACGCAATGCGAAAGGTGTCGGCGGTCGCGGAAGGGTCCGAGGCCAGCAGCCGGGACGTGCTCTCAGCCGCCGACGAGGTCGGCCGCACCGCGGACACGCTGCGCGGGGAGGTCGGCCGGTTCCTCGCCGCGATGGCGGATGGCGGCGAGACGGAGCGGCGGTCGAAGGCCGCGTGAACTGCCGGCGTGGCGGCTCGCCCATCTGTCGCCGCGCCGAGAGGACGGCAATGATCCGTCAGAACTTCATTTCGCGGATATCAAATCATGACTGGCGGTCAGCGGTGGCTCACTGAGATAGCTGTCCGCGAGCTGTCGCCCGGTCTCGCGCAGCTTCTGGCTGTCCTCGGTATCGTCCAGCGCCGCCGGCATGTGCACAACCGTGTCGTTGCAGTAGGTCGGAATGATCGCCCCGCTGTCCCGGCAGAGGCCGGCAGGATCATCGCCTGCCTGGACCGCCCGCGCGCCGCGCCGGAACAGGTTGCGGAACATGATGACCCCTCGATCCGTGGCGCTGAGATGCTCCAGCCCATGGATGGCGATCGGCCGCTGCGAGACCTGTGCCTCAAAGTCTCCGGGACGCCGCTGGCTTTCCTCGTATGAGTCCGCGCCGAGCTGGCCCGCCAGCATGATCGAGCGGTCGGCCCACCACTCGGGGGTGATATCTTCCGTTTCGCACACGTGCCTGAACTCGATGAGCATCGTATTTGTGTCGTCCAGCGGTACAATCCATCTGGTCATCATCGGGCCGCTGAATTCGTGCTCCCGCCGGCCATCTTCCCAGACCGGAGCGACTTGTTGCAGGTTCGGCATGATGGCTTCCACCATCCTGGCCCAGACGTTGTGGCCGACCCGCCGCGTGGCGACGTAGATCATTCCTATGGGAGTTTCGACGAACTCCAGTTCCGGTAGCACACCGAACTCATTGGTGAACTGCGACCCGCTGACGATCGTGTGAAGAAACGCCGTGTGGGCCGGATCCATGGCGTTTTCCATGATCTGCAGCCAGTTGCACGGATAAAAATATTTCCGGCCCGGAATGAGCCGATAGCCCGGCCGATTATAGCTGTCGTACACGGGGACCGGCGGACGCTGCTCGGGCGGGCCCATATAGGTGAAGACGATGCCGTTGGCCTCATGGATGGGATAGGACCCGTGACATAGCCGGTCCTTCAGGGTGCTGTCCGCCGGCTCGCCCGGGGTCTCGAGGATGGTCCCGTCGGGTGCGAACAGCCAGCCGTGGTAGCAGCAGCGTATTCCCTTGGTATCGATCAGGCCGAACTCCAGGGAGGTGCCCCGATGCGGGCAATGCAACTCCAGCAGGCCGGCGGCGCCGCTACGGTCGCGGAACACCACGAGGTCTTCACCAAGGATTTTCACCCGGATCGGCAGATCCTTCAGATCATCGGAGAAACAAACCGGCTGCCAATAGCGTCGCAAGTATTCGCCTCCAGCCGTTCCCGGACCGACATGAGTTATATCCGCGTCCTCGTCCGGGACTTCGCGATGGAAGTAGCCGCCATATCGTGTCTTCAGGAAGGGGGCTCGTGTGGCCATGACAGTCCTCCTCGCGAAAGTCGGGTTAACTCGTCGCCGGTGCGCTCCTCGATGCGCTCAGGGTGCCAACCGGAGATTGCGCTGGCTCTGATGTCGCGGTTCTTCGCGATTCAGTAACACTACATCTTCCCGGCCCGCAAGCGGCTCCCGGTCACCGGCGGTTTTGACGATGTGCCGATGGGCGGCTCATACTCGAACCAACACATCAACCGGCCGAACGACGGCCCGAACCGGAGACGTGACATGACGACGCATGTGCGATGCGGCACGCTGTTCGCCGGCGATGAGACAGCACCCCGCGGCGATGCCACGCTCGGCTTCGGCGAGGACGGCAAGATCGCCTTCGTCAGCGATACCGCCGACGCTCCGCCCGTCGGCGTGCATGACACGGTGCTGGATTATTCCGGTCTGTTCGTCATGCCGGGCCTGCTCGATGTGCACACGCATCTCGCTTATGGCAACGCCAAGAGCGAGGAGGACATCGACCTCTACCAACCGATGGAGTTCCGCGCGCTGCGTGCGCTGTTCTTCGCGCAGAAGGTGGTCGCCGCCGGCTATACCTCGATCTGCGCACCGGGCGATGCCGGCCAGATCAGCCTGTCGGTTCGCAACGCGATTAACTTCGGCCTGTTCGAGGGGCCGCGCGTCACGGCCGCGGGACGTTATCTGACGACGCGGCAAGGGCTGACGGACTGGTATCCGACCTGGATCGGCGTTCCCGACACCTCGATTGGGCGGCTGGTCACCAACAAGGATGAGGCGATCGAGGAAATCCGCGTCCAGGTCAAGAACGGCGTGGACTGCATCAAGATCGCGATGGACGGTGTGCAGACGCGGGACGATGGAACATTGGTCGCTGCGTTCAATCAGGACGAGACCACCATCATGGTCACCGAAGCGCATCGCCTCGGCAAACGTGTCGTGGTGCACGCGATGGGCCGGGAAGCGATCCTGTATTCCGCCCGCGCCGGCGTGGACCTGATCTTCCACGCCACCCGCCTCGATGACGAATGCATCGACGCCATGCTGGAAAACGGCTGCGCGATCGGCCCGACCCTGACGTTCCAGCGCAACATCATCGACTTCACCCAGCCGCACGAGCCTGCCGCGATCAGGGGCCGCCCGTCCCACGTCGAGCGCGAATACGCGGTCGCCTGCGAAAACATGCGGAAGGCGCGCGCGGCCGGCATTCCGATGATGACCGGAACCGATACCGGGTTCGCCGTCACGCCATACGGCGAGTGGCACGCGATGGAACTCGAGATTTTCGTGCGCGACCTCGGCTTTACGCCGGCTGAGGCGCTGCGCTGCGCGACCTCGGTCACCTCTCGCTTCATGGCCAATGGCAGCCGGATTGGCGTGCTGGAGGGCGGCCGGTTCGGCGACTTCATCGCGGTCGACGGCTCGCCGCTGGAGAATATCACGATATTGCAGGACAAGACCCGGATCAGGCACGTGCATATCGGCGGCAAGCGGATGCAGATCCCCGAGCGCGGCTACGATCCGCGGCAGGTCACCGACCGCAGCATGGTCAACTGGTCCGATATCTATACGCAGGAGAGGGTGCGCACGCTGTATCCCGCGCGTCAGCGCCTCGCTGCCGCGGAGTAGGGCCGGCCAGACGCCGAGGACCGGGCTTATGTTCCGCCTGGCATGGCTCATTTTGCTGATTGGATTTTCGATGCCGCCGGCCCGAGCCGACGGGGTCGGATTTTCTATCGTGAGCGTTCCAAACCCGCCCGCTGACGCTTTGCAGGTCGGTATCTGGTACCCTACCAAAGCGCCGGCGTCCGAGCACGACGTTGGCCTGTTCACCCAGGTCGTCGCGCCGGACGCAGCCATTAGCCGCGGTCCGCATCCGTTGATCGTGATGTCACACGGCAACGGCGGATCCTTTGAGGGCCATTACGACACTGCTCTGGCTCTGGCGCGCGCGGGATTTGTCGTCGCCGCCATGACCCACACCGGGGACAACTACAAGGACCAGAGCCAGGCAACTCATTTGGTGCTTCGCCCGCGGGCTTTTCACACCGTGATCGACTACATGCTCGCGACGTGGCCGGAACACACGTCGGTCGACCCCGCCAAGGTTGGAGCGTTTGGATTTTCTGCTGGCGGGTTCACGGTACTGGTCGCCATCGGTGGCATCCCGGATCTTTCGCGCGTCGCACCATACTGTGCGGGTCATGCGCAAACCTATGTCTGCAAGCTGCTGAAGGCGCACCCCGTCCCCGCCGGCGAGCAGGTGCACGACGCGGACTGGATCGCCGATCCGCGCATTAAGGCCGCGGTGGTCGCGGCGCCGGCGATTGGTTTCACCTTCAGCCGTTCGGGGCTGAAAAACGTTCGGATCCCGGTTCAGCTCTGGCGCGCGGGCGACGATAGCATCTTGCCGTCTCCCGACTATGTGGAGCCGGTGCGCGACGCATTGCCTCGCCGGCCGGAGTATCATGTCGTGGCGGGCGCGGATCATTTCGACTTTCTGGCCCCCTGTAGCGATTCCCTGGCCCAGGTCGCGCCGATGATATGCAAGGAGCACGGCGGATTTGATCGGACGGCGTTTCACCGGACGTTCGATCGGGACGTTGTGAGATTCTTTAGCAGGACGCTGCATCCGTGATGCGAAAGTGGCGGGTTTGTGACAGGCCGCTGCGTTTCGTGCGACCGAAACACAGGGCGACAAATCATTGATGGTGTGCTTCTCTGGCCCTCGCGCTTCTTTGGCTTGTCTCAGATGAAAATTTGCGCAAAAGAGCCCATTCGGACCCAGATCGGGTCGCAACCTGGCTGGTCAGGATCTTAAGCAGGCGTCGGAAAGGCTGCAACCAACCCGCCTCCGCGACCACCCTATTGACACAGCCGTCAGCCAAGGACTTCGCTGCATAAGCCGGCAAGCGGATCGACCAGCATCCGCGGCGGCTCGGGAACGCCGGATCGCAGCTCACTTCGCAGGAGGGCAGCGTGACGTTCGACCGATCCGTGAACGAAGCCGCCGCAAAGGTGCCAGCGCTCTCGCGCCGCGCCGCGCTCTCCGGAGCCGGTGTCCTCGCGTTGCCGCATATCGCGCGGGCGGCCGACAAGCTGACGGTCAAGCTCGACTTCCTGCCGTGGGGATTGCACGCGGCCATGCACCTCGCCAACGTCAACGGCTGGTTCAAGGAAGCCGGGCTGGAGGTGGACGCGCAGGACGGG
>JBEKGV010000011.1:0-15094 GCA_050012615.1 Acetobacteraceae bacterium
AGGAATACCGGTCCGGCGTCCGTGTCGGAGAGATCACCGACAGTGCGATCGTCACCGACTGCACCTGGGTGTTGGTGGTCTCGGCCCAGGTGCCGCCCGACACATTGCGTCGCAGCTTTCCCAATCAAACGAAAATCGGACCGGTGGAGAAGATCCGCGACCTGATCACCGTCGCCCTCCCTGGAATTACAGTCAGCGCCTTGCCCGTGGTGCCACGTCAGCTTCCTTACTACGCCGGCCGTTCCTATTTCGAACTGGACCGGACTGGCCCGTACTGGGCGGCGCTCAAGAACTCTGCTGGTATCGCAATCCATGTCACAGGTCAGATCCCTGGACTTGAAATCGAGTGCTGGGCAATTCGAGGATAGTTCATGAGTGTTGATCCTTTCGACGAACCGGCCGACGAGGATCGGACAGTTATCAGACCTCGTCCTGGTGGTGCCGGACGGGACCGGAGACCATCAGCCGCGAGTGCCGCGTCTTCCGATGGGAACTCCGTGCCGAAGACCGGCACCAATCAGCTTGTCGCCGCCGCGTCGGGCATCATCGCGGCCGCGATCAGGATCGAGTCCGACCGGGGCCGCATGCCCGATCTGGACCGGCTGCGCGGTGCGTTGGTGGAGGCGATTCAGACATTCGAAACGGAAGCCATGGCCAGCGGGCTCGAGCTGAGATCGTTGCGCGCCGCGCGCTATGCCTTGTGCGCGATGGTGGACGATATCGTCCTCAGTACGCCCGAAGGTACCGCCTCTTCCTGGACGCGGCAGAGCATGACCAGCATCTTCCACGACGAAGTGGTCGGCGGCGAACGCTTCTTCGAGATCCTGGACCAAATGCAAAAGGACCTGGGCCACCACGAGCCGGTGGTCGAATTGATGTATTTATGCATGTCGCTGGGGTTCATAGGGCGATACCGGGTCAGGCCGCGTGGCGTCGCCGAACTGACGGAACTGCGCGACGGTGTCTACAAGACGATCCGTTCGCGGCGAGGCGATTTCGAGCGGGAATTGTCACCCCAGTGGCGCGGCATCAATGCGGGTGCGCGGTCGCTTGCCAGGCGTGTGCCGCTCTGGGCCGTCGGCCTCGGCACGGTCGCGATCGCGGCCACCATGTATCTGGGCTTTACGTTTATGTTGGCGAGCGTCTCCGAGACCGCGTTCGCGGAGCTGTTCGCTTTGCCACCGCATGGCCAGATCGCGATTCCACGACAAACGCGGGTATCCCCGTCTGTCCCCGCCGTCGCGCCGGCAGCCGCCGTCGTTGAAGTGTCTAAGCTAAAGCAGTTCCTCGAACCCGAGATCAAGGCCGGGCTCGTTCAGGTCTTCGAGGACGCTCAGTCCGTCACGGTACGGCTGACCAACCGCAATATGTTCGCCTCGGGAACGGCGGTGCTCGCCACGCCGTTCGCTCCGTTGCTGGCGCGCATCGGCGACGCGCTCAACGACGAGACGGGCAACGTCAACGTATACGGCTTCACGGACAACCAGCCGATCCGGACGGCGCGGTTTCCCTCCAACTTCGAATTGTCGCAGGCGCGCGCCGACGCCGTCGCGGATCACCTGCGCGCTCGCGTAAAGGATCCAAAACGGTTGCGCACGCAGGGAAAAGGCCAGGCAGACCCGATCGCTTCGAATGCGACGCCGGAGGGACGCCAGGAAAACCGGCGCACCGAGATCGTTCTCGTGCGCGGCACGGGCTCATCGTGATGCGCGCGTCATGAACTGGTTTTATCGATCTTTGCGATCACGGTGGCTGGCCACCTTTATCGGCGTTTGTGTCGCCGGCGTCCTTATCTGGTTCTGCGGGCCATTGCTCGGTTTCGGTCAACTGCATCCGCTGGAGACCGAGATCGCTCGCTGGATCGCCATCGCCGTCCTGTTCGTTTGCTGGCTGGTATGGAATCTGATTCTGGACCTGCGAGCCCACCGCAAGGACAAAGCGCTCGCCGAGGGCATCGTCGAGACGGCCCCGGATCCGAACGACACCGCGTCGGCCGAGGAAATCGCGCTGCTGTCGGATCGACTGCGCGAGGCGATGAAGACGCTGAAAACCGCGAAGACCTCGGGGGAATCGAGGAAGCGTCTCGCGACATTGCCATGGTACATGTTCATTGGCCCTCCCGGTGCGGGCAAAACCACGGCGTTGCTCAACTGCGGTCTTAAATTTCCACTCGCCGGGGAGTCCGGAAGCCCGGACGTCATCAAAGGCGTCGGCGGCACCCGCAATTGCGACTGGCTGTTCACCGACGAGGCGGTGTTCATCGATACCGCCGGCCGCTACACGACCCAGGACAGCCATGCGGAAGTCGACAAAGCCGCATGGCTTGGCTTCCTGCGCTTACTCAAGCGTCATCGCCGCCGGCAGCCGCTGAATGGCGTTCTTGTCGCGATCAGCCTGTCCGATCTGTCGACACTGAATGAGGACGAGCGCCGCGCCAACGCCGTCGCCATCCGCCGTCGCGTGCGTGAGTTGCAGGATGAGTTGGGGGTGCGGCCGCCGGTCTATGTATTGTTCACCAAGGCCGATCGGATCGCCGGGTTCGTCGAGTTTTTCTCGAAGCTCGGCCGCGAGGAACGCGAACAGGTCTGGGGCGTGACCTTCCCACTGGATGATGGCCGTAACGACGGGGGCGCCATCGCCGGCTTTCTCGCGGGGTTCGACGGATTGCTTGGCCGCCTGAACGATCAATTGCTGGAACGTGTGCAGGATGAAGGCGACCTGCAGCGCCGGCGCCTGATCTACAGCTTTCCACAACAGCTCGCCTCGCTTCGCGACATCGCCAACGAATTCCTGACCGATTGCTTCAGGCCCAGTCGACTTGAGGCGCGCCCGTTGCCGCGCGGCGTGTATTTCACCAGCGGCACGCAAGACGGCATGCCGATCGACCGTCTTCTGGGCACCATGGCCGCTACATTCGGTCTGCCCCGGCAGGCGGTGACCGCGTTCAGCGGGCGCGGCCGCAGCTATTTCCTGTCACGGCTCATCAAAGAGGTCGTGCTTGGCGAAGCAGCGCTGGTCGGTCTCGACAAGAAAGTCGAGCGCCGCGCGAAATTCATCAGCTATGGAGCTTACGCGGCCTGCTGCACGCTGCTGTTGGCTCTGGGCGGTTTGTGGCTCGCCAGTTACATGGGCAACAGCGAGTTGATCGGGCGGGTCAACGCCAGCGCGGCGACCTACAATGAACAGGCCGCCACACTCGCGAAACGTGGTCCGATGGATACCGATCTGGCCGCGGTGCTACCCCCGCTCAACACTCTGCGTCGCGTTCGTGGCGGATATGATGAGCGGGATGCCTCGATCCCCATCGTCCTCACGTTTGGGCTGTATCAAGGGGCGAAGCTCGGCAGTGCCGCGCAGGACGCTTATTCGCGGGCGCTCAATGGAATGCTTCTGCCGCGCATGATCGCGCGGGTCGAAGGCCAGCTGGCAGCCAGATTGAACACTCCGGACTATGTTTATCCTCTGCTGAAAGTCTATCTCGTTCTTGGCCGCCAAGGCCCGCTCGACTCCGACCTGGTCATGCAGTGGTTCACGCGTGAGTTGCTGGCGGCGTATCCGAGCGACGACGATGCAATCACCCGCGATCAGCTCACGGCCCATGCCAAAGCACTGCTCGAACAACCGCTGACCGCGCTCACTCTCGACGATCAGCTGATCAAGCGGGCGCGCGACGTACTCAACAGTCAGCCGCTGGCCACCTACAGTTACAACCGCATCATGCACAGCAAGCAGGTGCTGGCGCTTTCGCAATGGACCGTGGCGGACAAGGGCGGCCCAGGGGCAGTCAGAGTGTTCCAGTTCAATTCGGGCAAGTCGTTGGATACCGGCGTGCCCGGTATCTACACCTGGTCCGGATATCATGAACATTTCCTGCAGATTTTACCCTCTATCACCCAGGACATCACGGAGGACGGCTGGGTGCTTGGCCGGCCGAAACGCGACATGCTCGATGTGGCGAAAGACACCAACAAACTACGCCGCGAGGTGATGGGACTGTATTTGCTCGACTACGAGCGCAAATGGGACGACATGCTGACCGACATTTCGATCAAGCCCACTGGTGGAGATATGCAGAAGACCATGGATCAGCTTGGTGTTCTCGCCGCACCGATCTCGCCATTTCGCGACGTTCTGCTCTCCATCGATGCGCAGACCCAGTTGAGCCGGACCGGTGCCACCGACCAGGCCGTCGCGGCGGCGGAAGCCAAGAGCGGGCGCATCGCGGGGCGGGTCGCCGGGGTCGCCAACACAGAAGCCCGCACAGGCTTGTCTCGATTGCAAAACGAGGGCCTGAACATCCTGAACGAAGCGTTCGGCAATGACGAAACGGGCAAGCCGATAGATCCCGCTGCCGAGGTCGATAAACACTTCAAGGACTTGCACACTTACGTCACGGCGCAGGAGGGCAGTCCATCTCCGCTGGATGTAACAATCCAGAAATTCGCTCAAATGTACCAGATCTTCAATCAGGGCGCGAGCACGGGCACGTCCCTTCTCGGCCAAACCGGGAGCGGGAGCGCAAGCGCGTCGGCGCAACTGCAATCGATCCCTCCGGAAACGCCGAAACCGATTGCCGCCATGCTGCAGAGCGTCGCCCAAAGCGCGCATCAGGTCGAGCGGCACGGCGCCGGCGACGAACTTTCCACAGCCTGGGCCTCCAAGGTTTACCCGCTTTGCGAGGCCGCGTTCGATCGCTACCCGTTGGTCGCCGCCAGCACCGCCGATGTTCCGGTCGACGATTTCGCCAAACTGCTTGGGCCGGGCGGCATGATGGATCAGTTCTTCGCTCAGTATCTGAAGCCGTTTGTCGATACGTCACACAAACCATGGCGGTGGCTCTCTCAAGAGCAAATTCCGGCTGGTCTGACCCCGGGTTCATTGGCGGAGTTCGAGCGAGCGGCGCAGATTCGCGACGCCTTGTTTGGTGACGGCAAGCAAGTGCAGGTACACTTCCAGCTGCTACTGGTCTCGCTCGATCCAAAGGTCGGACAAATCAGCGTCGATATCGCGGGAGACAAATTGGTTGACAGCCATGGGCCGGTCGAGATGCAGCAGTTCCAATGGCCGGGAGCCGGTGGCAAAACACTGGTGCGGGTCACAATGTCCCCAGCCTCGGGTGGCAATGAACAAGTCGTCGAAAAGGACGGTCCATGGGCATTGTTGCACCTGCTGGATGCCGCCCGCATCACGCCTCAGGGTCAGCCCGACAAGTTCCGCGTTACGTTCACCGGTGCCGGCGGCACCGCGACATTCGAACTGACAGCAAGCAGCGTGAACAATCCGTTCACGCTGTCCGCGCTGCGCGCCTTCCGCTGCCCCCCGAAACTATGAACCGCGGAGAGGTTGATGTCAGGTAACGGGAACAGCTCCGATCCCTGGGTAAAGGTCGAATTTTCGCCGGATCCCGGCTATGCGCTCCTGTTTCGGGGCTATCACGCGGTCGAGGAGCTGGGGCATCCTTTTCTGTTGACCGTCGACCTCTCCAGCGAACAGGTTCATGACGCCAAGAAACTGATTGGCACATCGGTGACCATCACGATGACCCAATCGGCCAAAAAATCGGAAAAGCATTATCTGAATGGCGTCGTGACACGGGTGGTGTCCAAAGGACTTATGTCGGGCGCGTATCGCTATCAGATCGAGGCACGGCCCTGGATTTGGCTGCTCACACGCGTGGCGGATTGCAAAATATTCCAGAATAAATCCGCGTTCGACATTATCACTCAGGTGTTCCGCGATGCCGGCTTCTCGAATTTCGAGGACAAACGCCAGGCCAGCGCGGGCGACACCACGCTCGAATATTGTGTGCAGTACCGCGAGACATCGTTCGATTTCGTCATGCGTCTGATGGAACAGTTCGGTCTTTACTATTACTTCCGCCATGAGAACGAAAAGCACACGCTCGTTCTCGCCGACGATCCGAACGCGCATGAAACGCTGTCAGACGCAATTCCCTTCTCGGCCGACAGGGCCGGTCCGGCGACTGTCGCCGATCATATCGGGGACTGGTCGATCGCGAGTTCTCTGGAAACCGCCAAATTTACCTTCCGCGATTATAATTTCACGACCCCATCGGCGGATTTGACCGCCAAATCGATCCAGTCGCCCGGGCATCCCTATGGCACGTTCGAGGTTTACGATTACCCTGGTCCCTATGATAAAGCGTCAGATGGCACCAAATTGACCGATATACGCATCCAGGC
This sequence comes from Acetobacteraceae bacterium, assembly GCA_050012615.1. GTDB lineage: Bacteria > Pseudomonadota > Alphaproteobacteria > Acetobacterales > Acetobacteraceae > Rhodopila. The sequence goes on from JBEKGV010000011.1 coordinate 6,204, forward strand.
GATCGGCAAGAACCGTAACGTGATGGAATTCAGCAGCAACGCGAGGGCGCTACGCCCAGGTTGGCGGTTCAAACTTTCGCAGCATCCGGATAAGCCGTCCAATCGCGACTATTTGATTACGAAATCGGAATTCTCTCTGACCAGCGACGAAGGTTCGGGCGGGGACCAGGGCGAAACAACCGACACGTATCGCGCCAAACTCAACGGTATTCCAGGCGATGTGCCGTTCCGGCTGGAGCGGCGCACCAGAAAGCCAATGATCCGCGGACCGCAAACGGCACTCGTGGACGGAGAGTCGGGGGAGGAAATCACCACCGATCAGTACGGCCGCGTAAAAGTGAAGTTCTACTGGGACCGCGGCGATGCCTCGGACAATCAGCACACGTGCTGGATCCGCGTTGCCCAGGGATCGGCGGGCGCGGGTTGGGGCAGCGTGTTCATTCCCCGAAAGGGTCAGGAGGTCGTGGTTGAATTCCTGGAAGGCGACCCCGACCGGCCGATCATCACGGGTGTGGTTTATAATGCTAACGTTACCGTTCCCTATTCGCTGCCCGATAACAAAACCAGAAGTACGATCAAGACCAACTCGAGTCAGGGCGGCAATGGCTCCAATGAGCTGCGCTTCGAGGATAAGGCGGGCTCCGAGGAGGTCTTCTTTCAGGCCCAGAAGGACTTCACGAAGAAGGTCCTGAACGATGAGACCATTACCATTCACAAAGACACCACGACCACGGTGGAAACCGGCGACCGCAAGGTGACCGTATCGCAGGGCGGCGACACGCTGACCGTTTCGACGGGCGATCACACGATCTCGGTCTCCGCCGGAAAAAGCTCGATCACCGCGATGCAATCGATCACGCTTACCGTTGGCGCCAACTCGATCACGATCGATACTTCAGGCATAACGATCAACGGGATGCAAATCTCCCTGCAGGCGAATACGACCATGTCCTTGCAGGCCGGCGCCTCGCTGTCGGCGGCCGCACCGATGATAGGGTTGAACTGATGAGCATGACATCCCTCGCTCTTGACCGGGATTTCGCCAGTCTGCTGGACCGGGATGCATTTCAGGTGAGCATGCCCAGGGCCGAGGACGAACCACCGCCAGGGGAATGGCTGGCCACGCTGGCGCGCCTGATGTCGATTGATCCGAATCGATCACCGGAGTCGCCGCGGCGGCTGATCGAAGCGCTGATCAGCGAGATCGATCTGACCATGAGCGGGCAGCTCAACGCCATCTTGCATGCGCCGGATTTTCAGAACCTGGAAGCGTCGTGGCGCGGCCTTTTGATGTTGGTGCGGGGGGCCAACCCGGACGCCGGCGTGAAGGTCAAGGTGCTGAACATCAGCAAGCGCGAGCTGGCGCGAACCATACGCAAGTTCCGCGGCAATGCCTGGGACCAGAGCCCCATCTTCAAACGCGTTTACGAAGAGGAGTTCGGCCAGCTCGGCGGTGAGCCTTACGGCTTGCTTGTGGGCGATTACATGTTCGACCATCGGGCGGATGACGTCGCGCTGTTGGGAGACATGGCCAGAATCGCGGCGGCCGCGCACGCTCCGTTTATCAGCGCGGCCTCGCCTTCCCTGTTTCAGATGGACAGTTGGGCGGAAATAGCCAACCCGCGCGACGTCACCCGCATCTTCGTCACCCCCGAATATGTCGCCTGGCGAGCATTGCGCGAACAAGAGGACACCCGTTACCTCGGGCTTTGCATGCCGCGTTTCCTCGCGCGCCTGCCGTATGGCGCGGATACGGATCCACTCGACGTTTTCACCTTCGAGGAAGACACCACGAGCGAGGACCAGAGCGGACTGCTTTGGGGCAACGCCGCTTATGCTTTCGCGGCCAACGTGGCGCGTGCTTTCGTCACCTACGGCTGGTGCGTGCGTATCCGCGGCATCGATCGCGGCGGCGTTGTCGAAGGGTTACCCGTGCTGCATCACCATACCGCCGATGGCGATGTCGACCGTCGAACCGTGACCGAGATATGCATCAGCGAGCGGCGGGAGCTTGAGCTGGCGTCCTGCGGACTCATTCCGCTTGTACATCGTAAGAACAGCAGCGTCGCCGCCTTCATCAGTGCGCAGTCACTGCAGAAGCCGCGCGTGTATGATGACCCGGATGCCACCGCGAACGCCAATCTCTCGGCTCGCCTGCCGTATTTGTTCGCGTGCTGCCGCTTCGCGCATTACCTGAAGTGCATGGTGCGCGATAAGATCGGTTCGCAAATGTCCCGCACGGAGATAGCGGACTGGTTGGAGGGTTGGCTGTTGTCCTACGTGGACGGATCGCCCGGATCGTCATCCGAGGAATTCAAGGCCGCGCATCCGCTCGCCGGCGGGCGCGTGACATTGGAAGACCGTGACGATTTGCCGGGGGTCTATGAGGCGAAGGTGTTTCTTAAGCCGCACTATCAACTCGAAGGCCTGAGCGTGTCGCTCCGCCTGGTATCGCGGCTGCGATCGGCGCCATGATCAACGTAAGTCGACAGCGGACAGGAGCTGACCATGGCTGAGCCGGAAATGAACGACCTTTTCATGTATATCCTGGACGACCAGGGCGTTGCCGTTCGTGGAGAGAGTTCGCTGCAGGTCGCCAAGAAGGATAAGGGCGGCATGATGGCGGGTTTCAATAGCGCGGAATACGATAATTATGCCAACTTCTTTGACGTGACGGACTTCGACTTCAGTCTGGAGTTGAGCGACAGCGCAAAAAAGGGATCGTCGGACGCCTTCGGCCCCTTTAGTGACTGGTATTCACAAAACAACCCGCTCAAGCATTTGGACGCACATTACAGTGTAAAAAGAATCAACGGCACCATCGGCAAAGCCGTGGATGCAACATCGCCAAAATTTTTTGTGAGTTGCTGTGACAGGACGACTTTCCAGGAAGGGGTTTTGGTGAAACGCGCCTTCACGGGTGGTCGTGTCTCCCAGGGCGATTCGCAGGCGCAAGCCTACCTGCGGATTCTGATGAAGAACATCAGGATCACCGAAGTCTCCTGGACTGATGGCGACTTCGTCGAGGAGAAGCTGAAGTTCATGTGCCAGCATATGGAAATCAAATATCGCAAGCAAAACGACCAAGGCGACCTGGGGGACCAGAGCGAGTTGTTGAACTGGACCTGGACCGCGGGTCAGAAATAATGACCGCCAGTTGAAAGGAGGGATTGATGGCGAAGGGTGACCATACTGACCTCTACATGATTTTCGTTGATAGTGCCGGCAAGCCGGTTTCAGGCGAGAGCAGAGCCGACCTGACCTCGACGGATCCCACCTCAAAAGCCTTGACGAAGGGCTTTGACCATAACTGCGTCTTCGAAATCGAGAGATTCACACTTTCAGCCGAGGCGCCCGAACCTGACGAGGACGAGATACGAAGCTCGATCATGAAGCAGAACCAACCGACAGGCAAACAAGCGAAGGGCGCGCCTCCACCCGTGGTCCTGTTGCAACCGCAGGTCGACCAGGAGGTCCAGAATCGGCTGAAGACTGCAAAAGGACCACCCGTCAGGGAGATCAACTTCACGCGTACCGCCGACTCGTCGTCCGGCGCTTTCATGAAGACTATTGCCGCCGGCAAGGGCTATCAAAGTGCCACTTTGATCAAGCGTAAGTCCGCCGACATTCATACAGCGGCCGGCAAGGCCGCGGCTGGCGATGTGTACCTGCGCATTGATTTCTATACAGTATTGGTGACCAAAGTCGATTGGTCGGACGACAACGAAGAGGTTAAGGAAGACTGCTCTTTCATATGCAAGAAGATCTTCATCCAGTATCGCCCGCAGCTGCCGAACGGGAAACTGGGCGCGGTCGTTTCCGGCACGTGGGAGTGGAAGCAGCCGTCGAAATGAATTCTCGTCACTGACCAGGAGAACTCGCCATGCCCGTCCAGGTCGTTTCCACCGCCAGTCTGGCTTGCACGTTCGGCGCGGCGCCTTCGACATTGACCGTTTTGCCGGTGACCGGTGTCAGCGCCGGGAAGATGCCGGCGGCGACGATCATGGATTTCGCACCGATGGTGAACATTGCCCCGTTTGGCATGTGCATGAGTATCGCGAACCCAACTGTCGCGGCCGCGACCGCGGCGGCACTCGGAGTTTTCACGCCGATGCCATGCATCCCGGCGACGACCTCCCCGTGGACGCCGGGCGCGGTCACCGTTAGTTATGGAGGGATGCCGGCGCTGGACAATGCTTCGATGTGCATGTGCATGTGGGCGGGCGTCATCAGCGTTGTCTCACCCGGGCAAATGCAAACCACGGTACCGTGACCGTTCCTCCGGAGGGGATATGTTAAAAAATCTCGAACATCACGAACATGCCGAGCATCTGGCGGAACACGATCACGAAGCTGCCGGCCACGGGACGGATTCACACGGTCATGCCAACCAGATGGCGGCTCTGCTGGTGGCGGTCCTCGCGGCGTCGCTGGCGGTAACCGAGCAGGGCGCCAAACACGCCGAGATAAGAGTTCAGGAAAACTCGATTTTCGCCACCGATGCCTGGGCGCAATATCAGGCGAAGTCCACGCGCGGCACGTTCACGAACGACCTCAGTGCTTTGGTCGCGGTCCTGGATCCCGGCGATGCCGCCCTGACGGAACAACGCAAGGCGCTGCTCGACCGATTGAAGAAGGACCAGGAGCGTTTTGAAAATGACCCAAAGGACGGTAAAACAGTCATCGCGGAACGTGCCCGGGCGTTCGAGGAAGCGCGTGATTATTCGCTCGAACAAACGCACTCCTATCATAATGGAGCCGCGGCGATGGAACTGGGAATTGTCCTCAGTACCGTATCCGCGATAACCCGGTCGCGGTTGCTGATATATATGGGCCTGAGCCTCGGAATCGTTGGCGGTATTTTCGCACTGCTTGGCTGGTTCGCGCCGGGATATGGTGCGATCTGAACCGGGCTCCACCGCTTCAATCCAACGCGTAAGTGAATTCGCTTCCCTCCACGCCTACATGAACGCGGGCGACCGCCTCTCCCGCCAGCAGGCGATTGAGCAAGGCGCCGCTGATATCCGGCAACATCGTATTGGTAAGAATCGCGTCTATCATCCGCCCGCCACTTTCCGGCTCATCGCAGCGGCTCGCGATCAACCGCACGACGTCTTCGCCATAGCTGAACGGCACGCCATGCCGGAATGATACCCGCGCCGAAATTCGTCCCAATTGCAACCGGATGATGTCCTCCATCACCGCCGGGCTGAGCGGCAGGTACGGTATGACGATCAGGCGGCCCAGAAGCGCCGGAGGGAAAACTTTAAGCAACGGAGGGCGGAGAGCTTTGGCGATTTCCTCGGTCTCTGGGAGCAACTCAGGATCGCCGCACATCGACATGATCAGATCGGTGCCTACATTCGACGTCAACAGGATCAGCGTGTTGCGGAAATCGATCGAGCGGCCCTCGCCATCCTCCATCACTCCCTTATCGAACACCTGAAAGAAGATCTCGTGCACGTCGGGATGGGCCTTTTCTATCTCATCCAACAACACCACGGAGTAAGGCTTGCGCCGTACCGCTTCGGTCAATACTCCGCCCTCGCCGTAACCGACATAGCCCGGTGGCGCTCCTTTGAGTGTCGAAACGGTGTGCGCCTCCTGAAACTCGCTCATGTTGATCGTGATCAGGTTTTGCTCGCCGCCATACAGCGCCTCGGCGATCGCCAGCGCCGTCTCCGTTTTGCCGACGCCGGACGGGCCACACAGCATGAACACGCCCACCGGCTTGACCGGGTTATCAAGGCCCGCACGCGACGTCTGCACGCGGCGCGCGATCATGCGCAAGCCATGATCCTGCCCAACCACGCGCCGGGCCAACGTCTCCGCCAACGCCATCACCGCCTGGGCTTCGTCACGGACCATGCGGCCCACCGGAATGCCGGTCCAATCGCCGACCACGGACGCGATCGCCTGCTCATCGACGTTAAGCATGACCAGAGGGTTTTCGCCTTGCAGTGCGGCGAGTTCGCCTTGGGCGGCGTGCAATTCGCGGAGCAGCGTCGCCTTGTCGTCCGAGGCGCCGGCGGCATCGGATCCGGCGGCATCTCGCAGGCGATGGCGCAACGTCAGAATTTTGTCACCCAGCTTGCGCTCCTGATCCCAGCGTGCTTCGAGGTCGGCCAACCTTGCTGTCTCGCTGGTCAGGCTCTCGGTCACACGCGCTTCGCGTTCGGCCACATCAATTCCGACCGCGGCCTCGCGCGCGATGATCGCTTTTTCGGTCTCCAGGTTGGTGATCCGGCGGCGGGAGTCCTCGACCACCGGCGGAGGCGCGTGCTGGCTGACCGCGACCCGGGCCGCGGCGGTGTCCAGTAAGCTGACAGATTTATCGGGCAGTTGCCGTGCGGGAATGTAGCGATGCGACAAACGGACCGCGGCCTCGATGGCTTCATCGAGAATGTGCACCCGGTGATGCTTTTCCAACGGGGCACAGATGCCCCGCATCATGAGGATCGCTTTTTCCTCGTCCGGTTCATCGACCTGGATTGCCTGGAACCGTCGTGTGAGGGCGGGGTCCTTCTCGAAATACTTCTTGTATTCGGCGAACGTAGTGGCCGCGATGGTGCGTAGCGTGCCACGTGCCAAAGCGGGCTTCAGCAGATTGGCCGCGTCGCCCGTACCAGCCGCACCGCCCGCGCCGATTAAAGTGTGCGCCTCATCGATGAACAGAATGATAGGCTTCGGCGACGACTGAACCTCGTCGATGACCTGACGCAACCGGTTCTCGAACTCGCCCTTCATGCTGGCACCGGCCTGCAACAGACCGACATCCAGCATGCGCAGACTGACATCGCGCAACATCGGCGGTACGTCGCCGGCGGCGATCCGCAGCGCGAAACCCTCGACGACCGCGGTTTTTCCGACGCCCGCCTCGCCGGTCAGAATTGGGTTGTTCTGACGCCGGCGCATCAACACGTCGATGATCTGGCGGATTTCCTCGTCGCGTCCGGTGACGGCGTCAAAGGCGCCGTCGCGCGCACGCTGCGTGAGATCGACGGCGAATTTCGCCAGCGCCTCCTGCTTGCCCATGCTCGCCGGGGCCATGGCCCGGCTCGCCTCGCCCGGCGCGGCCGAACCATCCGTGGCCGCCATCGCCGCTTCCGGCGAGCCGCCGAGCAATTCTTCGAAATTCTCGGAGAGTTCGTCCGCGCGCACGCGTTCCCATTGTCGCGAGGTCGCGTACAGAGCATTGCGCAAGTTAGGCGTTTTGGTCATCCCGACGAGGAGATGACCGGTGCGAACCTGCGCCGCGCCAAACATCAGCGTCGCGTACACCCAACCGCGCTCGACCGACTCTTCGATCTGCGGCGCGAAATCCGAAATCGAGGTGGCGCCTCTGGGCAGCTTGTCCAACGCCGCGGTGAGGTCGGCGGCCAGTCGCGACGCGTCGATTTCGAAGTGTCGTATCGCACGGTGCAGGTCACTGTCCTGCGCCTGCACGATCTGATGCAGCCAATGAACGAGCTCCACATAGGGATTGCCGCGCAGCTTGCAGAACACCGTGGCGCCCTCGATCGATCGATAGGCGATTGGATTGAGCTTGCCGAACAGCGCGGAACGACTGATGTCTGTCATGATAGGGGACCGTCTGCTTCCTGCTGATGGGTGGTCCGGACGATGGCGAACGCGTGGCTGTCGGCGCTGGCATCGAGGAACAAATCCTCGGCATCGGTCGAGGCGGTTCGCGGTGCCAGCCAGGTCGTCCAGCCGAGCTGGCCCTGCCGCCCCAGCTGGATTTTCGGCACCTCGTTGGCGCGCAGTATCAGCGCCACGTCCCACATGAGCGCATCGCCAGCGTAATTGCGCACGATCGGGATGAGTCGATGAAGACTCAGGCCGCCTGGCAGCAACCGCTTGTAGTCTTTGAGGCTCAGTGGGCCGAACACAATGCGAAACTTGTGCTGGCGGCTCCAGACGCGTTTCCCGAGCAGCGCGCTCTTGCCGATTTCGGCTGTCGCGCGGGTGACGCCCAGGCGAGTGTAGTCGGCTTCGGGTAATGTCAACCACGCGCCGATCAGGCTTTCGACGCGCACCGGAACGTCGAAGAAGGCTGACAGGATCTGCCCCAGTCCTTCGGCGTTTCGCGGCTGCGAGGCGAACAATCCCGCGAAATGCAATTTTGTCAGATCCGGCATGGCATCGCGGTTATGCAGGCCAGGACTGGCCAGGCCGATCAAAGCGCGAATGTAATGACCGAACCGGTCCTGATCAGGCCGATCGAAACTGACCGTCGGCCGGCTGTTGGCCCATGCGCGGTAGAACAGGGAAAGCGTGCGGTGGTGAAACAAATCGACGAAGGCCTGGAAAGTACGGTCGCCATTGTTCCGCCGGCGGTCGCGCGCGTACTCGGTCAGGTGCAACGGCAGCGGCCCGTCCGGACCGAACAGACCAAAAAAGTTCACTTTCAGCTTGTCGGGCCCGCCGTCGCTCCCGGCCTCGAAACCGGCCAGTTCCGATGGGGCGTGGACGACGGATGGTTCTTGTCCCAGGCGCAACAAATCCTGGTTTGGCCGGACGCTCTGACCGAAGCGTGGGTGCTCCGGATGAACCGCCTCGAGCAGCCGCATGACGGCGAAAAAGCTAAACCGCCGCGCCTCCTCCAGCAACCTTGCTCGCAGCGCTTCGGCGCGGGACGTTGGCTGTCGATCTTCAACCTTCGCCGGCATGGCGGCCGGCGCGAGGCTCGCGACTTCGTTCATAACAGCGGCCGCAGACCGAGTTGCAATGGGAAGCGCATGATCTCGCCGCGATCCGGCGTGCGCAGCACGGTCTCCGTGAACCCGTTGATGGAGATGTATTTGGCGAAGAAACGGTCCAGCACCGCACCGAGCAGCACGCCTCCGGCGGCGCCGACAGAGGTCGAGTCAAGTGTCACGGTCACTTCC
>JBEKGV010000012.1:0-14937 GCA_050012615.1 Acetobacteraceae bacterium
GGTGTTTGTCCACTGTCAGCGAGCCAGTGAGCGGCCCGCCGCTTATCTCCGCCAGCATCCGCGCGGCACGCGATACGAGATTGTCCGGCTCGGCCGCCAGTGCCGCCGCGAACGGGCCGATGACCGAGAACGCGAACGTGTCGGACGGCATGAAGCTGATCCGATCCGCGGCTCCGGCGAAGACGGCCAGGCTGTCGAGCAGGTGGTAGCCGTCGTCGCGCTTGCCGGTCACATGCAGGAACAGATTGATCTTCGCCGGTGCGGTCTCGACGTCGAACGCGCCTGGGTCGCGGTGCGGGTTCAGATGGCGCGGTCCGGATGGCGTGCGCCGGAGGCCGCAAAAACCTTAAGTCCCGGGAAAACCCTATTTTCCACTGGCGACGGTACCGAATGGATGGGACTTGATCTTGGCTTCCAGCTTCGCGGCGTCCTCGGGCGTGGGATTGAGCGTCAGGGCGCGCCGCCACTGATATTGCGCCTCGATCTTGCGGCCGCTGGCCCAGTACGCATCGCCAAGATGTTCCGTGATCGTCGGGTCTTCAGGTTCCAACCCCACCGCGCGCTCGAGCATTTTGGTCGCGTCGGCGATGTTGCCCTGGCGGTAAAGGACCCAGCCCAGGCTGTCGGTAATGGCGCCGTCGTTCGGCCGCCGCGCGGCGGCGCGCTGGATCATCACGCGCGCCCGATCCAGATTACGGCCCATGTCAGCCCAGGCGTAGCCGAGATAATTGAGCACGGAGGGTTGGTCGGGGGACAACTCCAGAGCATGGTTGAAGTCGGCCTCGGCCCGGGTCCATTGACCGGTGCGCTCATAGGCGATGCCGCGGCTGTACCAAACGATCCAATCGTTTGGGGATGGCTTTTGGATGCGGGCGATCACCCGGTCATAGGCGACGATCGCTTCGGTGAACTGGTGTTTGAACCGCAGCAGATCGCCGAGTTCCAGGTCGGGCAGGGAATTGTCGGGGTAATCGCGGCCGATTTGTTCCACTTCATGGATCGCCTCGTCGGTCCGGCCCATTTGCTCCAGGACGCCGGCGCGGCGCAACCGAACGACCGGCACGATCGGATCGTTCGTCTTGGCCGCATCATCCAATAAGGCGAGGGCGACGTCATAGTGCTTCTCGGAGGTCTGGATATCCGCGGCCATCAGCCGAGCGGTCGCCGAGTCCGGTTTCACGTCGAGCGCCAGTCTGGCCATGATCATCGCGAAGTCGCCCGTATCCTGGGCGCGCAGAGCCGCGGCGAAGGTGGCATAGGCTTCCGACATGCCGTCCAGCGGCCTGGCGATCGGGCGTTTGCTCAGGCTCGCGATCATGCCCGGCACCGTGATCGCCGCTTCGGGAATGTTGGCCGCCATTCGGTTCAGGATGCCCTCCGCCTCGGCGACCTGGCCGGAGCGGGCGTACCAACTGGCGAGGATCAAAGCGGTGCGCGGGCTCTGGTCGCCCAGTTCGGACTCCGCCTGTTTATAGTATGCGGCTGCTTCGGGCATGCGGCCGGCGATATCCGCGATCATCGCGGCATGTAGCGAGACGATGGACCGGTAACGCGGGTTGTCGAGGTAGGGCCGCAACGTGGCCAGCGCCCCATCGGTGTCGCCCGCGCCCTGGCTGGCCCAGGCCAGCAGCAATGGTTGGAGCAGCTGCATCACCCCGTCTCGGGGCAGAGCGCGAAACCGGGTGACCGCCTCATCCCAGTCGCCGGACTTCGCCGCGGCGTTGGCCAGCAACATCTGGGCCACCTGGCTGGTTGGGAGACGCCGCGCGAGCTGCACGGCCTCCGGCCGGCCCGCGTTGACGCAGGCGATGAAGGCCTGCAGCAACAGGTCGGGATCGTCCGGGGTCGTGGCCAGCGCCTGAAGCAGATCGCCCGCAGCCTGGTCGAAGTCGCCGTGGCTAAGCGCGAAGCGTCCGGCAAGGTAGTTGCCGGAGGTGCTGAAGTTCGAAGGCGTTCGGTCGGTGCTCGCCGAGGGATCGGCGGCCGCGCAGGCGGAGAGAAGACTTAGGGTAAGAAGAACCGCGCGACGCGCATTTCGGAACAACCGCATGCCGTTAACCTATACAACGGCGGCCCGCCTGTCATGCGCTATGCTGCATCGCCGCGAGTCTTTCCGCATTTGTTAATGATGGCACCATTTTGGCGCGGTGTTGCCGATCGCGCGCTTCAGGCGGCGAAAATCTCGTCCACCGCGCGGGCGAGGCTGCCGCGCCAATGGGGCATACGAACACCGAACACCGCCTCCAGGCGGGCGCAATCCAGCCGCGAATTGGCGGGCCGGTGCGCGGGGGTTGGATAATCCGCCGTGGCGATCGGCTCGACGAAGGAGGGGGTTTTAGTCCCGTGACGAGACGCTTCCTCGAAGACCGCCAGGGCGAGACCATGCCAGGTCGTCTCCCCTGAGCCGGCGGCGTGGAAGACCCCGGCGTAAGCGTCGTTCCATCCGCCCACCCGGAGCTTCGCCGCGATCGCCAGGATGGCCGCGGCCAGATCGGTGGCAGCGGTTGGGCAGCCGTGCTGGTCGGCGACCACTCGCAGCGTGTCCCGGGTTCGCGCGAGGCTCAGCATCGTGCGCACGAAATTGCGGCCGGTGGCGGCGTAGACCCACGCCGTTCGCAGGATGATGGCCCGGTCCGTGGATGCCAGGACCGCCGTTTCTCCGGCCAGCTTGGTTTTGCCGTAGACGCTTTGGGGTTCGGTTGGGTCGCTCTCGACGTAGGGGGATGGTTTGTCGCCGCTGAACACATAATCGGTGGAAACATGGATCAGCGGGATGCCGGCGCCGGCGCAAAGTCGCGCCAGTTCCCGGGGGCCGTCCCGGTTGGCGCGCATCGCGGCGGCCTCGTCGGTTTCCGCGGCGTCGACGGCGGTGTAGGCGGCCGCATTGACCACCAGCCAGGGGTTGGCGGAGCGGACCGTGGCGGCGATTGTTTCGGACCGGTCAAAGTCGAATTCGGGCCTGCCCACGAGGTGGATTCGATCGCCGCCGAGTTTGGCGAGAGCGCTGGCCAGCTGTCCGGAACCGCCGGTGACGAGGATGCCGCGGGTCACTGGGAAACGCGGGACGATCCGGGATGCGCGAGAGCGTCAGGCATGCGTCAGATATTGGCGCGTTACTTCCTGGCCCGCAATTTCACTCATCGGCCCGCTTGTGCGTTCACCGGGCACGCTTCTCCCACAAGCGCCTTGCGGCGGCGGCGTGCCTGTTTCGCATAAGCACCGAACGGACGGTCCGGATCTTCATTGGGAATGACGATGGTCCGGTGATAACCGCCCCAGTCGGCATCGGACATGTCATCCATTCTGGGAACGAACGCCGTGGCGTCGAGGACGTCGCCGGCGTAGCTCGTGGCCAGTACGGGCTGCAATTGCAACAGCGGAAAATCGGGCCGCAAGGTGACCGGGCTGTTGGTGCGAGTGAAGCGCAGGTTGGTGAACAGCGGCCCAAACCACGTGTCGGTCGCGACGATGCCCTCATAGAGAGTGAAGCCGCCGGTCAGCGGCAGGTTCGCCGGCGCACGGACCAGGAGGTGCCAACCCGGTGAGGTGCGGACCATCAGGCCGGTCCAGATTTGCAACGTTCCCGGCTCCGGCAGAGCGGTCAGCATCGGCGGCGCGCACCCTTTGAGCATCTCCGGAGCGGACGTATCGAACGCTGACGAGAACCCGGGGAGTTGTGCCGAAGGGCTCAGTGGCTCCCAGTCATCCAGGCTGTCGCAGGTCCAAAAGATGTCGGCTCCGTCCCAGATGAAGCGCAACCCGATGGGTGGGAAAACCCACCAGCCATAGCCGGCCGCGGCGGTTACCGCCTCGCAGTATCGGTAGGCGCGGGTTGGCAGAGTGCCGGCGGCGGAGCGATCCGCTCGCATGGGCGGGCGGGCTTGCTCGATCAGGCGATAAAAGCGAGCGATGGGCTGGGATTGATCCGCCATGACTGGTTCCGGAGATTGGGGCGGTACCCGCGGCGGGGGCGCCGCGAGCACCGTCGGTTGGCGGAGGCGTATTACTTCGAGGCCGGGAGCCGGAAGCCGCCGCCCAGAGTGATCTTGCTGGAGGCGGGGAGACGGAACCCGCCGCCCAGACGAATGCGGCCGCTGTCCGTGGTGGAAGTGTTTTTCATGGCAAACTCCAATCTGTTGAAGGGATCGGTTGCGGAAGGGATCACGCCCGCCGGGGAAGATTCCGACGGTGCATGCCGCGTAAGCGACGGATGGATCTGGCGATCGTTTTCACCTTGGAGATCGGATGAAACAGGTCGCTGACCTGTCCGCCGGGAATTGACTAACATCCCTAACAATAGGGTGTCAAGAACAGTTTCCTTATTATGATTAGTTTTCCTAGATCAAGGAATTCACGGCGGGTATCGCTCAGCACTCGCTTCAGCGGGAGGTTTGTCCGCCTAACAAGACGAACCGCGACCGTCCCTGGCGGAAACCCAATGAGGCACCTGGCTATCCGTGAGCAGCAGCGACTGCCCGAGGCAACGCCGGCGCCAGGTCTTCGGCGATCAGACCCGGCCCGGCTTCCACCGCCGCGCGACCGTGCAGCCAAACGCCCGCCAGCGTGGCCTCCCACGCTTCCATGCCCTGGGCGAGCAGGCCGGCGATCAACCCCGATAGCACGTCCCCGGCCCCGGCGGTGGCCAGCCATGGCGGCGCCGAGGCATTAATGCCTACGTGACCGTCCGGCCGGGCAACGATGGTGTCCGCGCCTTTGAGCAGGACCACGGCGTTCGTGCGCTCGGCGGCGGCGCGCACGGCGGCGACGCGATCGTCCCCCAACGGACCGAACGCGCGGGCGAATTCACCAGCGTGCGGAGTCAGGACAGCCGCGCCTCGAAGCGCGTCCGGGTTGCCCGCGAATGCGGTGAATACGTCGGCGTCGCCAACGATCTTTCGTCCCGCGGCGGTCAGTTCCGGCCAGATCTTCCGCGCCCACGAGGGGCTCAGCCCTGGGCCGCATACCCAAACAGCGCGGCGCCGGTCCGCCAGGAGGTCGGCCAAGGGTGCCTCGGAGACCAACGTACCGGCAGAACCGCCGCGATACACATCGGCCGAACCAAGTGCGGCGATGGTGACAAGGCCGGCGCCCGCACGACGTGCCGCATCGGCGGCGAGGCGGGCGGCGCCGGTCATCTCCGGGCCGCCCAGGACGGTGACATGACCTCGCTCATATTTGTGGGTGTCGGTGGCGAGTTCCGGCAGCGACCACAGTTCGGGCCCGTTACGAAATGCGCGGGGACGGGCGTGGTCCAGCACTCCCACAGGCATGCCGATATCGGCGAGCACCGTCTCGCCGCATAAGTCGCGCCCAGGAAGCAACAGGTGACCAGGCTTCAGACGGAAGAAGGTGACGGTCAGAGCGGCCTGAGGGGCAAAGCCGCGGGCCGTTCCGGTCGCTCCATCCAGGCCGCTTGGCACGTCCACCGCGACCACCTCGCGTGCCGCCCGCAGCACCTCGACCAGGCTCGGGTCGAGATCGCGGCTCAGGCCCGCGCCGAACACGGCGTCGATCACGAGATGCGCACGGGCGGCTTCCGTCGCGGTGAACTGCACAGTCGGACCGTGCCAGCGGCGATGGGCGCGCGCCGCGTCCGTTCCCTCCCGCGGTGGCGCCAACGCCGCGACCGACACTGGCCATCCGTATTGGGTCAGCAATCTCGCCGCGATATAGCCATCGCCTCCGTTGTTGCCGGGGCCACATAGCACCAGTGTGCGGCGTGGTCGGAACCGAGCCTGAATGGCTCGGGCGACGGCACGGCCGGCATTCTCCATCAGCGTGTATCCGGGAACTCCCAGAGCGGGAGATGCCGCGTCTACCCGCGCCATTTCGCCGGGCGTCAGCAGTTCCGGAAAAGAACGTGGTCGAGCATAGGGGTCGCGTTGGTTTCGCATGGATTTGAATTAGCTGAATGCGCTGATGAGCGCATCCTGTCCCGACGGCCGGAGGGCGATGATCGATGAAAGGTCTTACTCGGTGATAACTTGCTTCCGTGCTGCCGGTACGGTCCCGTAACGCCCTGCGCCCCGCCGGCCGCCGATTTTCCGGAGACCGGCACGCACCGTGAACGACGAACAAGATGGGAGTTCGCATGCCCCAGCGGGTCCGGATACGGTTGCCCGGCTGCAATATCATGGGACGCGGCATTCTCGATGACGATCAACCTGGGCCAAACGCGACACGCCACGAAACTGGCTTGATTCAGGTTTTGATTGTTGTGCCGACCGGAGGAGCAAATGGCTTTCCAGGACTCGGAAGGGAATGCCGTAAGTCCGCACTTTTACTGGTTGATCCATGACAGAATCTGGATCATCTTCGGCAAAAATAAGGCTATTTCACCACGAAGTCACGAAGCACACGAAGATAAAAATTCAAATATGCAGCTACAACTCTTCTTCGTGTGCTTCGTGACTTCGTGGTGAAATCATTCTTTTTTTCAGTATCGTAACTACAGATCCAACGAGGCACAATTCGTGCCGCTACGGATGGCCGGCGATGACGTGAATATCACATCGTCGCGCCCAGCACCCATGGTGCGAACTCCGCCGCACCGAAATCGAAGGCTTCGCTTTTTGTCGGCTCGCCCGAGGCGACGCGCAGGATCAACTCGAAAATCCGCTCTCCGCATTCGCGCACGGACTCGTCCCCGTCCAGGATCGTGCCGCAATTGACGTCCATGTCGTCCTCGAGGTGACGATACATCGCGGAGTTGGTCGCCAGCTTGATCGACGGCGCGGGCTTGCAGCCGAATACCGAACCTCGTCCGGTGGTGAAACAAACCAAATTGGCGCCGCCGGCCACCTGACCGGTCGCGGAAACCGGATCGTAGCCAGGCGTATCCATGAACACGAAACCGCGCGCTTTCACTTCTTCAGCGTATTGCACGAGGTCGACGAGGTTGGTGCTGCCAGCTTTGGCCATGGCGCCAAGTGACTTTTCCAGGATGGTGGTCAGGCCGCCGGCTTTGTTGCCGGGCGAAGGGTTGGCGTTCATTTCGGCGTTCTCGCGTTTCGTGTAGTCCTCCCACCAGCGCATCAAATCGACGAGCTTCTCGCCAACCTCGCGCGACACGGCGCGGCGGGTCAGCAGGTGCTCGGCGCCATAGGTCTCCGGCGTTTCCGACAGGATGACCGAGCCGCCGTTGCGTACCACCAGATCGCTCGCGTAACCAAGCGCGGGATTGGCGGAGACGCCGGAATAGCCATCCGAACCGCCGCATTGCAGCGCCACGGTCAGAGCGCTGACCGGCACGGTCTCGCGCTTCGCGGTATTGGATTCCGCCAGCACCTCGCGCACGAAATCGACACCGGCGGCGACGGTTTTGCGTGTGCCGCCAACGGTCTGGATGTCCAGCGAGCGCAGGCGGCCGGCCAGACGCTGCTCCTCCATCAGCCCGCCGATCTGGTTGACCTCGCAGCCAAGACCGAGAACGATCACATGGGAGAAGTTGGGGTGGCGCGCGTAGCCGGCGAGTGTCCGGCGCAACACACGCAGCGGCTCATCCTGGGTCATTCCGCAGCCGGTTTTATGCGTCAGCGCGACGACGCCGTCGACATTGGGATACTCCGCGAGCGGGTCGTGGTCCCCATCCTTATCGGACCGAAAGGGATTGCGCTGAAACATGCCGGCGACGAGGCCCGCGACATGGGCGGAACAATTCACGCTGGTCAGGATGCCGATGTAGTTCCGGGTCGCGACTTTGCCGTCGGGCCGGCGTATGCCTTCGAAGGTCGCGGGCGCGTTGAAATAAGCGGTGTCCTTCGCATCGATCCCATAGGCGTAGTCCTTCGCGAAGTCGCCCATTCCGCAATTTTGCACGTGCACGTGCTGGCCCGGCGCGATGTCCGCGGATGCGAAGCCGATGATCTGACCATAGCGCCGGATCGCCTCGCCATTGGGGATGGGGCGAACGGCGGCTTTGTGTCCGGCGGGGATGCGCTGCGTCGCCGCGGCGCCGTCGGCGAGCGGAGTACCGGGCAGCAGCGTCACCCGTGCGATGACAACGTTGTCGTCTGGGTGCAGCCGGATCACGGGCGGAGGCGGCATGGGAAGGTCCTGGATGGTGGGCGACGCGTTATCGGCCGTCACACTACGCCCTGCGGAATTACTTGGCAAAACACTGAGGATCCAGCCTTTTTGCCTGATGGTTTACAAAAGTTCAACAACCGGAAGACGCGACACGTGGTCGTGATCATATTTTCGCCGGATAACGGATTGCTGTAGTTCTCGACGTTCACGCTGATCAGTGCACGATAAAAGAAACCTCATAATTGCCCTTGCACAACATAGATAGAGGTGGCACACTGCATAAGTCGTCCGTACTGATAAAGGATGGTGCAGGGAACCTCGAGGATGGAATCGTGGTCATAAGAGGTCCGGCAACCGGACCTCCGAGGGCATGCTGTTTGTCAGCTCGGGTAATGGTTTTCGCCGCCATGGAGGTATCTCGGAATGTCCGACATAACATGTGACATATTCATCAGCTATCGTCGGCTGGATAGCGCGATATTTTGTCAATGGCTGGCGGCCGAATTGCGCGGGGTTTTTGGCGGTTTATCAGTGTTTATCGATACCGAGAGTATTCGTGATGGCGAGGAGTGGCCTACCCGAATCGAAAGAGCTCTGGTAGGAGCAAGGCTTGCGCTGGTAGTTATCGGGAGATCGTGGCTATCTATTAGCGACGATTTTGGCCGCCGTAGAATAGATAATCCCGGAGATTGGGTAAGGCGCGAAATTGAGGTAAGCCTCAACAAGAAAGTGAAAATTATCCCTGTTCTTATTGATGATGCCAAACCTCTGGCCGCCGAAGCACTGCCGCCGTCTATCGGCAAGCTTGCAGATCTTGAGGTTCGGACCATTGATATTAAGCACATTTCACGGGATGTCTCTGAGTTCGTTGATTCGATCGGCACATTTCTCGGTCGAAAAAAAGCTCGCGTTCCCATCCCTTATCCTGCTGCGCTGTTAATAATTAATCCACTGGATCAGGATAATCTCAGGAAATTTGATGAATTGAACGCAGATTGGATGGTAACATCTCGTCCTGACGAGCAAACCCAAACCGAGAAAATAGAGCTGGTGCGAAGTTATGAATTTATGTCCTTTGAAGATGCTATCCACTTCATGAGTACGGCTGCCAGATTTATAAGTGTAAAAAACCATCATCCCGAGTGGTCCAATATCTGGCGGACCGTCGTAGTCCGCCTCACAACGTGGGATATAGGACACAAACCATCCATGCTGGATGTGGATGTCGCGCGCTATCTGGATTTACTTTACACGAACTACCTTCCAAAAATCACTGCTGAAACAATTGATATCAGCGCTCAAAAAGCGGCAGCCGAAAATATCAGCCAAGACAGGCTGAAAGAATGATCACCATGAACCCCCTGGTCGGCAAATGCTTTTCCTTTGACGGTCGCGGGGGCGCGCTAGGCGAGCGGAGTGTCAGGTAGGAGCGCCACCGTCGCGATGCCGTCGTCGTCGCCGGGGTGCGACTGACTATTGGCGGAGGCGGCCGGGAAGATATCGCCTGAAAAGGGTGGGGCCGGGTTTGTCTTGGAGGCGGCTGCCACACCACGTCGTCCCGATTGGTTCGAGGGGCGGGCCGGGGTGTCGAACAGGTCCCCCAGACAAACCGAGGATAAGCCGGGCGATGACCGTGGGGTCAGCACCCAGATGACGGGCGGCGTCAGGCGGCGATATTCCCGCCTTCCTTCCGGAACTGCGTCACGGCCTCCGTCGCGGCCTTCGACATCAATCCGGAGTCGTTCTGGATCGTGCACAATTGAAAACCCATCTTGATCATCCGCGCGGCATAGGCGGGCGAGCCATTGTGCAACCCGGCGAACTTGCCGTGCTTTTTGCAGGACGCGACCAGCTTCTCATAGATCCCGAGAATAACCGGCTCCTCGCGGTCCAGCTTCGGGACCAGGCCAAGCGACAATCCCATGTCGGCCGGGCCAATATAGATGCCGCTGATGCCGGGTGTGCTCACGATGGCGTCGATGTTGTCGATCCCCTCCTGGGTTTCGATCATCGGGATGACCAGCACCTCGGAATTGGCGTTGGCCTGGTAGCTGCCGGGCACGCCATAGGTGCCGTGCCGGATCGGACCGTTGCTGCGCCTGCCCATCGGGGGATAGAGGCACGCATCGGTGAGAGCCTTCGCCTCGGCGGCATTGTTGACCATCGGGCAAATGATACCCCAGGCGCCGCCATCCAGTGTCTTGCCGATGATCCCGGGCTCGTTCCACGGCACTCGCGCCAGCGGCGTGATCGGGTGTTTGTCCATCGCCTGGAAGCATTGCACCATCGACTGGTAGTCCTGCACGCCGTGCTGCATGTCGACGGTCACGCTGTCCCAGCCGCAACCGGCCATCACCTCGGCGGAAAAACCGGATGGTATCGCCAGCCAGGCGTTCACGCAGGCTTTGCCTGAAGCGATACGTTCTTTGAGTTTGTTTGCCATATGAACGGATCCCCGTTGCTCAAGAGAGGTAGTACGCTAGGCGCGAGACCCCACCAGGTCAACGACGGGGGCCGTCCCAATCTTGGGCCGAGTCAGACAAAAAAGTTGCGAGTGACCGCGGAAGCGACCACATTCGGGAAATGACCACACGCAAAACTCCCTCACCGGCGCCGGAAGGCTCGCCGGCCAAGCCAAAGATCGGAAAGAGGCCGTCCAAGACATCTGGAAAGCCGTCGGCGAAGGTCGCCGAAACACAGAATGTCGAGATGACGGGACAACCTGCGGTCGAGATGACCGGCCGGGGCAAACCCGCCCCGCCGATCGCCGAGGGCTTTCTGACCGGCCAACTGCTGATCGCGATGCCAGCGATGGCCGATCCGCGCTTTTCGCAGAGCGTCATCTATATGTGCGCACATACGCCGGAAGGCGCGATGGGCCTCGTCCTCAACCGTCCGGTGGTCAAGCCGACGTTCGAGGATCTGCTGAAACAGTTGAAAGTGGCGCCGCACCCGCCCGCTCGGCAGATCCGGCTGTGCGCCGGCGGTCCGGTGGAGAACGCCCGCGGCTTCGTGCTGCACACGATCGACTGGACCGGCGAGGGCAGCCTCAAGGTCAACAATGAACTGGCTCTGACCGCCAGCCTGGACGTGCTGCAGGTCATCGCCGAGGGCGGCGGACCCCGAGAATGCGTCCTCGCTCTGGGTTACGCGGGTTGGGGTCCTGGGCAGCTCGACCGGGAGATCCAGGAAAACGCCTGGCTGTCCGGGCCGGCGGATGAGACGCTGCTGTTCGACGCGGATCACGACACCAAATGGCGCCGCGCGTTCGCCAAGCTGAAGGTCGACCCGATCCTGTTATCGGACGCCGCCGGGCACGCCTGAGCGGAGGAAGCCGCTGGCAGTCGAAGGCGAGACCGGCGCTATCCTCCGAAACCTGCTCGCTTCAGTCGCACGATCGCCAAATCCAGCGCCGACAGAAACGCGGAGCGGTCGCGTGCGGCGAACGGCTTTGGCCCACCGGTGATCATCCCGGACGAGCGCAAATCATCCATCAGGTTCCGGGTCGCCAGGGTCATCCCAATTGAGGCTTCGGTGAACACCCGCCCGGCTGGGCCGATCGCCTCAGCCCCCGCCTTTACCGCGCGCGCGGCGAGCGGGATGTCGGCGGTTACCACGATGTCTCCGCGCGTCGCGCGCTCGGCGATCCAGTCGTCGGCCGCGTCGGGGGCCCCATCGACGATCACGCGCTCGATCCACGGAGCTCGCGGGATCGCCATCACACTGTTCGACACGACGAGCACGTGCGAGCCGTGACGTTCTGCGACCCGGTAGATCTCGGCCTTCACCGGGCACGCGTCGGCATCGACGAAGATCCGGATTGGCGTGCTGTCCATTGCCGGGTCTTACCGCGCGACGGATCCATTCACCATGCGTGTGTACCTCTTTCGTGGTAGCGAGCCAGGTCAAGACGCCTGCTACAGGCCCAAACCGCCATCGAGCAATATTGTCTGGCCCGTCATGTAATCCGACGCGGCGGAAGCCAGGTAAAGCGCCAGGAACCCGACCTCCCTCAACCGCCCAGGGCGTTGGAGCGGGACGGTCTGCTCGGCCCGCTGGGTGCTCTGGCGTACGCGCTCCTCGCCCCCGGTCACGACATCGGGGAAAATGCCGGGTGCGATGGCGTTGACGTGAACATTATAGGGCGCCCACTCGAGCGCCTGTGCCCGGGTAAATCCGGCGAGCCCGGCTTTCGCCGCCGTGTAGATGACCATGTCCCCGCCGCCCTGGTGCGAGGTCCACGACGCGATGTTGATCACCTTGCCCGACCGACGCTCGAGCATGTGCGGCCCGACGGCCCGCGTGCAGAGCAGCGCCTCCGTCAGGTTGATGTCCAGAACGAAACGAAGCTCGTCGTCGGAAATGCCAGGCGGGCCGTCCGGTTTGTCCGGCAGGGCGACCAGAGGTTTGCGGATGGAATCTCCCAGCGCGTTCACCAGAACATCGATGCGGCCGAACGTTTTGAGGACAGAATCAACGGCGCGGCGGACCTCGTCCGGCTTCGTTACATCGGCGACGACGGGCACCACGCGACGGCCGGACGAGGCCGCGATGCCGGCGGCCACCGGCTCAACAAATTTCGGTGTCAGCGCATTCAGCGCGACGTCGGCTCCCGCCTCCGCCAGCACCTGGGCAATGCCTTTGCCGATGCCTCGTCCGGCGCCGGTGATGAAGACGACTTTGTCCGTGACATCGAATTCGGCTGGCATCATGACGTTTTCTCCCATCCCGCGGGCACGTCGCGATGATCGCTAGTACCCGGAGTCATTGAAGCCGAAACAACCCCGCGTCATGGCCGGGCTTGACCCGGCCATCTCTTTCAGCACGGTGCCGCGAGAGATGGCCGGGACAAGCCCGGCCATGACGTTGTAAAGGCCATTACGGCGTAACGACCATGAACGTGTAACGGCCATGACAATGTAGCGACCATGACTCGGGCTTTCGCGGTGGTGAGTACTAGGCGCGAAATTGAGGAATGAACTTAGCCCACCGATCGAGAATGGGCAGGATCGTATCTGCCTTTTCGGCGGGCAGGCTGACGTTCGCCCGCACCGCGCCCAGTTCGCGGAAGCGTTGCAATTTGCCGAGGTCCTCGGGACAGCCGCCAAGCGTCACCGGCAACGGATCGCGCCCGGCCTCGGAGCACATTTGCCGGAACCGGGGCATGTACTCTTCGGGGTCGCCGCTGGTCGCATTGGGGAACCAGCCGTCGCCGTAACGGATCGCCCGCCGCGCGGCCCAGGGAAACGCACCACCCAGCAGGATCGGCGGCCAGGGTTTCTGGGTGGGCTTGGGCCAGGTCATCATCGAGGGAACCTTGACGATCTCGCCGTTATATTCCGCGGTCGATTTGGTCCAGATTTCCTTCATCGCCTCGATCTGCTCGCGCATCTTCTTCATGCGGGTGGCGAAGACGGTGCCGTGCGCTTCGATTTCCTCAGCATTCCACCCGCCGCCGATGCCGAACAGAAACCGCCCGCCGCTGACCTGGTCGATCGAGGCGACCGATTTCGCCGTCTGGATCGTGTCGCGCTGGATGACCAGGCAGATGCCGGTGGCGACCTTCAGAGTTTTGGTCGCGGCCGCGGCAGCCGTCAGAGTGACGAAGGGATCCATGACGTCATAGTAACGCTTCGCCAGTTCACCGCCTCCGGGCGGAGGGGTGCGCCTGGGCACCGGAATGTGGGAATGCTCGGCCGCCCAAAGTGAGTCGAACCCACGTTCCTCCAACGCGACGGCGAGGTGGGCCGGGGTCATCGAGTAGTCCGTGAAGAAGATGGAGGCGCCGAATTCCATGGTCGTCTGCCTTTCACTGCTGTCGTGGAGGTTTTGGTTCCCCCCGATGGTGAAACCGGATGCCGGCGCAGCCTAGCACGCAGGATCGCGTTCGCCCATGTGTATCACCCACTACGTCATCCCCCTCCCCCGACTTGATCGGGGGATCGTCCGGGAGATGACGAGTATATTTAAACCAACAGCCTAACCAACGTCCTATCCCCGCAGATGGCACGCCACCCAGTGACCGTCCGACGTCTCCCGCAGCGGCGGCTTCTCCGTGCTGCAAAGAGGCAACTTCCGGATCGGGCAGCGCGTGTGGAAATGGCAACCCGGCGGTGGCCGGATCGGATTGGGAACGTCGCCCAGAAGGCGGATGCGCTGGCGCTTCGCTGTTGGATCCGGGATCGGCACCGCTGACAGCAGAGCCTCGGTATAGGGATGCAACGGCGCGGCGTACAGTTCGTTCGCCGCGGCAACCTCCACGATCCGGCCAAGATACATTACCGCGACGCGCGTGCTGATATGCTCGACTACCGACAAATCATGCGCAATGAACAAATACGTCAACCCAAACTCTTCCTGCAAATCCTCCAATAGATTAATTACCTGCGCCTGAATCGACACGTCCAGAGCCGACACCGGCTCATCGCACACGATCAGTTTCGGCGACACCGCCAGCGCGCGAGCGATGCCGATCCGCTGACGCTGGCCGCCGGAGAACTCGTGCGGATAGCGCCGCATATGGTCAGGGTTCAGTCCGACTGTCTCCAGCAATTCCGCGACACGATCCTCGAACGCACGCCGGTTCTTCGCCAGCCGATGGATCGTCAGCGCCTCGCCGACAATCGCCCCGACGGTCATGCGCGGATTGAGTGACGCGTAAGGGTCCTGGAAAATGATCTGCACATCGCGCCGCAACGCTGTCAGCGTGGCGTGATCGAATTCGGTAACATTCCGGCCTTCAAACCAAATCTCGCCGGAGGTCGGCTCGATCAGCCGCAGGATGCAGCGCCCGGTGGTGGACTTGCCGCAGCCCGATTCACCGACCAAACCCAAAGTCTCGCCTGCTGAAATCTCGAAGCTAACGCTGTCGACCGCATGCACCTGATCGACCTCGCGGCCGAGCACGCC
>JBEKGV010000013.1:0-14890 GCA_050012615.1 Acetobacteraceae bacterium
CCAGGGCCCGGCGAGGTGGTCGGCATAGGCCAGGCGGATATAGCTGCCTTTGTGATCGGCGAAATACAGGTAGTAGTCGCCGAGGCGATCTTCGATCCAATCAGGGACCCGGATCAGCGACGGGCCCTGGATGTTCACGCCGATGCTGGGATGCAGGTCCGGCCGGATGATCGGGGCGTTGGCGAGGCGGGTCACGCGGACATCCATGCTCTGTTCCTTGTCGGCACCGTTTCATGGGCGGCGGTGCTTCATGCGCTCGACTTCGTAGCGGAATCCTGGCGACAGACAACCTTGACATGGCCCGGACAATCTAATCTCGTTCATTTGCTGCCGCGCACGATTGACGCGGGCCTGACCGCATTGGGCGAGAGTTGGCCTGGCGCCGCCGGGCTGAGGTGCGATGAACCGGCTCCTGAGGCCGAAGCTCCTGACAACGAGTTACGCTTAATGGCCGCGCTTTGTTGCTCGGCCTTTCACCGATCTGCCATGTTGACTCACACTCATGGCGGATGGAACGTTATAGACCCCAGTCCGCCGGGTCAGCCCAGAACGCAAAGAACGCCCAGGGACGGCGGTCCGACAAGGGCTTCGGTTCGGGCCGGCGCCGCGATACGTCTTTATGAACCAATCAAGGAGGACACAAATGCCGCTCGACACCATTCTTTCTCCGAACAGCGTCACCGCCACGCTGCACTACCAGGTACGCACCGACCGGAAGCCGGAAGTCTATGTGGATGCACCGCCGCCGCCCGGGGTCGTTGCCTTTGAGGGTATCGACGACCCGCATGATGTGCTGATCCAGGATGGCAGGGGCCATGAGTCGGAATTCAGCCTCGACCGCAACGGGTTCCAACTGGTTCGTGCACCAACCCAGGTGCGCGACTTCTATGATCGCGAGCACGTGAAGCAAGTTTACTATCCGGAAGTCGAGCGACTTCTGCTCGACGTACTCGGCGCTTCACGCGTTGTTGTCTTCGACCACAATACGCGAAACGCGGGACTTCCAGGACAGAGCATCCCGTCGCGCCAGGTGCACAATGACCACACAGTCAACTCCGCGCCCAGGAGAGTGCGAGATCATCTGGGCGCCGAGGCCGAGGAGCTGCTGCGGCATCGATTCGGCGTGGTGAATGTTTGGCGGCCCATTCGCGGGCCCGTGATCGACTCGCCATTGGCACTGTGCGACGCGCGGAGCTTCACCGATAACGACCTGATCGCCAGCGACCGCGTTTACAAACACCTGCGTGGCGAGACCTCGCGTGTGGCGTTCCGGCCGGAGCACCGCTGGTTTTACTTCTCGGAACAGCAGGCGGATGAGGTGATCCTGATCCGCGTACACGACAGCGCGAACGATGGACGCGCGCGGCTGTCGTTCCACACGTCGTTTGACAATCCCGTGGCGGCCGATGCTCCGCCGAGGGAAAGTATCGAGGTCAGGACTTTGGTATTCTTTCCAGACGCCTGAACGACGGCGGCCGCCAGGTCCCCATGGGGGTCTGGCGGCCTCGCCCCTTTCCGATTCCGGAACGACCTTGCTCAACCGCTCCCGCGAACCGGTGTTGTGGCGTGGAAAGGCGACGCGTGGCGGTCGACTGATCGCGCCGCATGCCGGCGCGCCGGCATGCGCGGTGCTTGAGTTCGCTCAGGCGATCGAGGGCCAAAGGCTGACCGCTGGTCCTCCCCCGTTCCGCATGGGACTATGCAAAGCCAGAGCATTTTCAGAATGTGTCTCCATAGTCTGAACCTTCTGGGCCGGCATCTCGAAGGCATGGAGACAAGGGAAACGTGGTCAGTCAGCGCAGCCCTCATGGAATCCGGCGATCTGTCGCCGAGCGCGGCCGATACGGCGCGCGTCAATTCCGTCGATAGAGCGGAATTCCATGATCCCCTCTGACAACATCCCCCGATCGCCTGCCGACCCGCAACCGGTGGTCGCGCCACTGACCCGCGCCGCGATCTTCCTGGTCGTCACGGTCAACCCGGGTGCGGCGGCCGAAACCGCCGTGCGGACCCTTTGCGCTGACCTGTCCGGCCTGCTGCGCGCGATCGGCTTTCGCCGGCCCGACGGGCACCTGTCCTGCATCATGGCGTTCGGCTCGGACGCGTGGGATCACCTGTTCGGGGCGCCGCGGCCCGCCGAACTGCATCCGTTCCGGGAAATTGTCGCCGGTCCGCGCCACGCCCCCGCCACGGCCGGCGACGTGCTGTTCCATATTCGCGCCGAGCAGATAGATCTGTGCTTCGAACTGGCGACCCAGATCATGACGCGTCTGGGCGATGCCGCGGCCACAGCGGACGAGGTGCACGGTTTCCGCTATTTCGACGCCCGCGACCTTCTGGGCTTCGTCGATGGAACCGAAAATCCGGGCGGCGCGGTGGCGCTCGACGCCACGCTGATCGGTGAGGAGGACGCCGCCTTCGCCGGCGGCAGCTATGTCATCGTGCAGAAATACCTGCACGATATGTCCGGGTGGAACGCGCTGCCGACCGAAACGCAGGAACGCATCATCGGCCGCACCAAGCTGTCCGATATCGAGCTGGACGACGCGGTCAAGCCGACGTCCGCGCACAACGCCTTGACCCAGATCGTCGAGAACGGCCGGGAGATCAAGATTCTCCGGGATAACATGCCGTTCGGCAACGTGGGGCAAGGCGAGTTCGGCACCTATTTCATCGGCTACAGCCGGTCGCCGCGGACCATCGAGCAGATGCTGGTCAACATGTTCGTGGGCAACCCGCCCGGTAACTATGATCGCCTGCTGGACTTCAGCACCGCCGTGACCGGCAATCTGTTTTTCGTGCCGACGGCGACGTTCCTCGATGATGTGACGCCTGACCCGCAGGCCGGCCCTTCGCCGGCGCCGCCCAATCCGCCTGTGCCTGACGGCTCGCTTGGCATCGGCTCGCTCAAAGGGATGCCCTCACCATGAACAATCTGCATCGCGAACTGGCCCCGATCTCAGCCGAGGCATGGGCCGAGATCGAGGAAGAAGCCTCGCGGACCCTGAAGCGCTATCTCGCTGGGCGGCGGGTCGTGGACGTGGAAGGACCGGCGGGCACGAAGCTCTCCGCCGTGGGCACCGGCCACCAGAAAACCATCGCCGCGCCCGGCGAGGGCATCCTGGCACGCCAGCGGGAGGTGAAAGCTCTGGTCGAGTTGCGTGTCCCGTTCGTGCTCCATCGCGACGCGATCGACGACGTGGAGCGCGGCTCGGAGGACTCCGATTGGCAGCCGGTGAAGGACGCCGCGCGCCTGATCGCCTTCGCGGAGGACGGCGCGATTTTCGAGGGTTATGATGCGGCGAATATCCAGGGCATCCGCCAGGGCACCAGCAACCCGACCATGATGCTGCCGGCTGACGTGCGCGCCTATCCCGACGCGATCGCCCAGGCGCTGAACCAGCTGCGCCTTGCCGGGGTCAATGGGCCTTATTGTGTGGTGCTTGGCGCCGAAGCCTATACCGCGCTGCAGGAGAGCAGCGACGAGGGATACCCCATAATCGCGCATATCAAGCGCCTGATCGACAGCGACATCATCTGGGCTCCGGCGATCCATGGCGCGTTCGTCCTCACCACCCGGGGCGGGGATTTCGTTCTGCACATCGGCCAGGACGTGTCGATCGGCTACTCCAGCCATACCGACACGACGGTCTCGCTGTACCTGCAGGAGAGCTATACCTTCCTGCTGCTGACGTCCGAGGCCGCGGTGGCGCTGTCACCCTCGAAAGCGGCGCAGCCGGCCTGAGGCGGGCGGGGAAGCCCTTGAGCGCGGATCAGTCGACTCTCGACGAATTAAGCCCTCGGCTTCCAATGAACGATGCGGGTCGAGGCGGAGGCGGAGTATCGGATCGCCAGTGCGCGAAGGTTGCGGCGTGTACTGAAGACGCGTCGCGGGGTGGGGCCGTTGACAACCCCATCGGCACGCCATCGACTGAACGGGGCACACTCCAGGTGGGATCCTCCGGCCATGACGACACCAGTCGACGTTCTGATCATCGGTGCCGGTGCCTCCGGTGCCGCGGTCGCCTGGAGCCTCGCTGAAACAAAAATGCATATTCTCTGTCTGGAGCAGGGCGACTGGACGAAGCCGTCCGAATATCCCAGCACCGGCCGCGACTGGGAGGCCCGGCAGTTCAACGATTTCAACGCCAGTCCGAACCGGCGCGCACGTGAGACCGACTATCCGATCAACGAGGACGACTCGCCCATCAAGGTCGTCAACTTCAACGGCGTCGGCGGCGGCACGGTGTTATACGCGGGACATTTTCCACGCTTTCATCCATCCGACTTCCGAGTGCGTTCGCTCGATGGTGTCGCCGATGACTGGCCGGTCGACTACACGATGCTTGAACCGTTCTATGCGGAGAACGATCGCATGACGGGCGTGTCAGGCCTGGAGGGTGACCCCGCCTATCCGCCGAAGCGACCGATGATGCCGCCCTTGCCTCTTGGCCGCGCCGGCACCGTGCTGGCGCGCGGGATCAACAAGCTTGGCTGGCACTGGTGGCCGTCCGACAGCGCGATCGCCTCGGTGGATTACGAAGGGCGCGGGAAATGCATCAATCTCGGCCATTGCATCGCCGGCTGCGCCCAGGGCGCCAAGGCCAGCACGGATATCACGTATTGGCCGCACGCGATTCGCGCCGGTGTCGAACTTCGCACGCGCTGCCGGGTGCGCGAGATCACCACGAACGAACACGGCATGGCCTCCGGCGTCGTCTATTACGATCCCGACGGCGTTGAGCGTTTCCAGGCCGCGGAGGTCGTCATCATCGCCTGCAACGGGATCGGCACGCCGCGGCTGCTGCTGAATTCCGTCTCCGGCCGCTTCCCCAACGGGCTCGCCAATTCCAGCGGCCTGGTCGGCCGCAATCTGATGTTCCATCCCTACGCGAAAATCTTCGGCTATTTCGATGAGCCGCTCGACGGCTATCGCGGACCGGGAAACTGCATCTGGAGCCAGGAATTTTACGAGACGGATCGCTCGCGCGGATTCGTGCGCGGCTATACTTTTGAGTTCAATCGCGGCCAGAACCCGGTGAACGCCGCGGTGCAAGGCGTGGAAACGGGACGCCTGCCGTGGGGCGACGATCATCACCGCGCCTATCGCAAGTTGTTCTGCCGCCGCACCGGCGTGGTGGCGATCTGCGAGGACCTGCCGGAAGAGCACAACACCGTGACGCTCGATCCGGTGCTGACGGACTCCAGCGGCATCCCGGCACCAAAAATCAATTACACGCTCAGCGAGAACAGCCACCGGATGATGGACCACGCGGTCGCTCGGGCGAGCGAAATCCTGCGCGCGGCCGGTGCGTGCGACATTGGGGTCGAGCAGCCGATCACCGAGGGCGGCTGGCATCTGATGGGCACCGCGCGCATGGGCACCGATCCGGCGCGATCCGTGGTGAACGAATGGGGCCGCAGCCATGACGTGAAGAACCTGTTCATCGTCGATGGCAGTATCTTCGTCACCTCGGCGGCGGTGAACCCGACGCGTACCATCCAGGCGCTGGCGCTGTATATCGCCGACAGCATGAAGCGGCGGCTGGCGACGTTATTCGATTGAGGTGTGGATTGGGCCGCGGCATTATAGTTGCCGGACTAACGCCAGCCGGCCGAAAAATTGACTTACGGGCTTTCAAATCCGTCATGGCCCGGCTGGTCCGGGCCACCTGTCGAGGCACGGTGCTGGTAACCAGAATCGCTGAAGCGCGACACACCCCCGTGTCATGGCCGGGCTTGACCCGGCCATCTGTTCCAGCACAGTGCCGCGAGAGATGGCCGGGTCAGGCCCGGCCATGACGGTGTAACGACCATGACTCGCGCTTTCGCGATTGTGAGCACTGGTACAGGTAGCCCGGACGAGCCGGGCCATGACGATAAAGGCAAGAGTCAATCTATTCGCCGGTCGGTACAGCACATATGGGGACGCGACAGCGTGCCCTGTGTCTCTGGCGTTACTCAGGTCGCCATGAAGGCACCGCCATTGGCGTGCACCGTCTGACCGGTCATGAACGCTGATCTCTCGGATGCCAGAAATACCGCGACATTCGCGATGTCCTCCGGCTGTCCCATCCGTCCCAAAGGCATGGATGCGGCCCGCTCCGCCAGTTCCTCCTCGGTGCTACCGTAACGAGGTTGCGCCGTATCGGTCAGTCCTGGAGCGATGGCGTTCACGCGGATCCTGAAGCCGGCGAGTTCAAGGGCCATCGCGCGGGTCATCGATACGACGCCGCCTTTGCTCGCCGAGTAGTGCACGCCGCGTGGCGAGGCGCCAAAAATCGCCGATGATGCCAGATTGATAATCGCCCCTCCCGTCCCCGCCGCCACCATCGACCGCGCCGCCGACTGGGCGCAGAAAAAGCCAGCCTTCAGGTTGATCGAATGGACGAAATCCCAGTCATGCTCGGTCATTTCAAAAAACGGCACGCGCGGGAAAACGCCGGCGTTGTTCACCATGATGTCGATCTTGCCGAATGCCGACACGGTCGAATCCACGAGCAGCTTCGGTGTACCGGACGCGGCGACATCGCCCTTAACCAGAACTGCCCGCCGGCCCAGATCGCGCACCTCCGCCGCAACGGCTTCAGCCAACGCCTCGCCATCCAGGTAATTGATCGCGACATCGGCGCCTTCACGCGCGAGCGCAATCGTGATCGCCTTGCCGATCCCCTGTTGAGCGCCCGTGACGAGCGCCGCTTTATTCGAGAGATCCGGCATTCCCATCTCCTTTCTCCAAATGGTCAGGCCGCGATCCGCCGGCCGGTACGGCATCGCATCAGCGGCTGGATGCGCTGACCAAAAGCATCCATGCCGCTGAGAAAATCGTCAAACGTAAGCATGATCCCTTTGACTCCGGGCATCGTCGCCGCCTCGTCGAGCATCGCCGCGACCGTGGCATGGGAACCGACGAGCGTTCCCATGTTGAAGTTGATCGGCGATGGCGATCGCTGGATCGCCGCCGCCATCGAGGTTTCCGACGGCGCGGTGTCCTCCGCCGCCTTGCCCAGAAGATGCGCCAAAGCGCCTTTATCGGCGCCCGCGTTGTAAAGATCCCATTTCCGCATCGCCGCCGCATCGGTTTCCTCAGCGATGATCATGTAGAGCATGTAGCTGCCGACATCGCGCCCGGCTCGTTCGGCATGGGCCAGCATGCGGGCCGGAACGCCGGCGGCCAGCGTCGGCTCATTTACCCCCTCGCCCAATGCGAAATTGAAATCGCAGTACTGAGCCGCGAATTCCATGCCCCGGTCGCTCTGCCCGGCCGCGACCAACTTGATGGGTCGTTTCGGGCGCGGGCTGAGTTTGCAGGCGTCCATTTGAAAATACCTGCCCTTCAGATCGGACTGTCCCACCGTCCAGAGGTCGTGCAGAATTCGCACATACTCCGTGCTGTAATCATAACGTTGTCCGAAATGATCGTCGCCCGGCCACAGGCCCATCTGGGAATATTCGATCTTGTGCCAGCCCGATACGATATTGACGCCGAACCGGTCGCCTGAGATGTCGGCGATCGTGCTGGCCATGCGCGCCACGATCGCCGGCGGAATGGTCAGCACCGCCGTCGAAGCATAGAGCCGAATGCGAGAGGTCACGGCCGCCAGACCGGCCATGAGGGTGAAACTCTCCAGCCCGTGGTCCCAGAACTCGGTTTCGCCGCCGAAGCCATGCAGCTTGATCATCGAAAGGGCGAAATCCATGCCGTACGCCTCAGCGCGCAGGACCACCTCGCGGTTCAGTTCAAAACTCGGCATATACTGTGGCGAAGTCGCCGAGATAATCCAACCGTTATTGTTGATGGGGATGAAAACGCCAATGTCCATCATCGTGCTCCGTGAGTTGATTGGGCATTCGCACCACTGACGTTCGGTGACCTCGCCCGTCCCCACCTGGCGGTAGGCGGCCCGTGGCGCGTGAAACCCTGGTCAATCGAATCACGAAAACCTCAGCAAGTGAAAACCTCAGCAAGTGAAAACCTCAGCAAGTATCGTGCCATTGCCCGGCCGGATTTCGGTTTAATGGCGTTCCCGATATTGGATTTCGTCGGTCGAGAAATTCTCCGGCGGTAGTACTCACCATCGCGAAAGCGCGAGGTGTGGTCGTGAACCGTCATGACCCGGCCATCACTCGCGGCACTGTGCCGGAAGAGATGGCCGGGTCAGGCCCGGCCATGACGCGGGGATGCGCAACCGTGTCCTTGACTCGCAGCGAAATTTATTGTGCGGTGCACAAATGAAGCGACTCTTCCATCTCGCGTGGTTCGTATCCAAGGGGTACGGACCCAAAGCGTGGCGGCAGCCGTGGGGTGGTCCAAATCCATTCAGTTGGGTCAAGCCCGGTTTGCTCGTGGAATTGGCCCAGTCGCTGGAACGAGCTGCTTTCGATTATGTGATCATCGAAGATTCGTGTAATATCCCTTATACTTATCAGAATTCGCACGACACGTACGTGCGCTACGCGGTGGATTCGCCAAAATTGGATCCGTCTGTCCTGGCGCCGTTCATGATCCAGGCGACTTCGCGCATCGGTATCGTCACCACATTATCGACCACCGAGTATAATCCATTCATGCTCGCGCGCCTGACCAACACGTTGGATCACGTGAGCGACGGCCGTTCCGGATGGAACCTCGTGACCGGCAGCAACGACGGCGGCGCGCAGAACTTTGGCCTCGAGCGACAATATCCCCACGACGAGCGCTACGATATGGCCGACGAGTACGTGGAACTGGTTCGGAAGCTGTGGGATTCCTGGGAACCCGATGCCATGGTGATCGACCGGGAGCAGGAGATCTTCGCCTATCCCGACAAGGTTCATCCCGTCCACTTCGAAGGAAAATACTATCGCTCGCGCGGGCCATTGTCGGCGCCGCGGTCGCCGCAGGGCCATCCTGTCATTTGCCAGGCCGGCGGTTCGCAACGCGGACGCACGTTCGCGGCGCGTTGGGCCGAGACCATTATCTCGTCGGCCGGAAGCGTTGCCGCGATGAAGCAATTTCGCGACGATATTCGGGCTCAGGCAAAGGGGTTCGGACGCAATCCCGACCATATCAAGGTCTTGTTTCTGATAGCGCCGATCGTCGACCAGTACCAGGAGTCCGCCGAGGCCCGTAAGCGGGCGCGGATCGAAGAAGCCAACACCCATCTGGATTTTTATCTCGCGAACATGTCCCGGCTGACCGGGATCGATTTCTCCAAATACGACCTGGACCAAAAATTGCCGGCTCTCACGTCGAACGGTCACCAAACGGTCGCGGCGGGCTTCGCGGGACGAACGCCCCGCGAGATCGTTCAGGCAGGACGAACTCTGAGCGATGTCGATCTTGTCGGCACACCGGATGCCGTGGCTCGGAAGATGTCAGACATCATCGAGGAAGTTGGTGGCGACGGGTTTCTGATCGCCGATCCGGAACTGACGCGCCGGTATATTTCCGAGATCGCCGATGGCCTCGTCCCCGTGCTACAGAAATTGGGGGTCGTGCGGAAACATTATGAACACGTGATGCTGCGGGATAACCTGCTGGCGTTTTAGCGAGGCGGCATCGATATCAGGCTAATGGCCAGGTTGTGCGCACCTTGTGCACCGTTTTTAACCGAACCGACGGTTGGCCATGCCGCGGTACCAGTCGCGAACGCGTCATGGCCGTGCCACCAGCCTCCCGTCAATCGCCGCGCGGTGCCTCGAGAGCTCACCGGGTCAAGGCCGGTGACGCCGATCGGTCAATAAAATCGGCGGTTGGGTTACCCGGTCCACGACGGAATCATGGTCGTATGGGGCATGGAAAAGGCTATTTCACCACAAAGTCACGAAGTGCACGAAGAAGAAATGTAGCTATCGTTGATCTTCTCCTTCGTGTCCTTCCTGACTTTGTGGTGAAATATTCTTTCTGCGGCATTGAAGCCCCAAATTCCGATGAGGTTTGGGTATATTACAATCAGGCGGGTTCGCCGATATGCGCGACGGTCGCGATCTCGACCAATGCCCCCGGCTTCACCAGGCCGCACTGGATGCAGTATCGCGCTGGCTTATCGCCCGGAAAGAACTCGGCATAAACCGCGTTGATCGCAGCGTAATGAGCCCAGTCGGTGAGGAAGATGTGGTTGAAGGTGACGTCGGCCATGGTGCCGCCGGCGGTTTCGATCACCGACTTTATCGCATTGAGCACGTGGCGCGTCTGCGCCTGAGGGTCGCCGGGATGCACGAGATTGGTCTCGGCATCCAATGGCAGCGTGCCGGACACGTATACCACGCCGCCGGCGATCACGCCCGGCGAGTACGGAGCGAGCGTCTTGCCCGCGCCGGGGGGAAAGATCGGTTTCATGCATGCTCCTCTTTAGGTGGTCACCGCTTGTGTCTGTGAGATCGCACCGCTGAAGTCGGCGACCGTGGACACCCAGCCAAAAAACGCCTCAATGTTATAAAGTGCTGCTTTTTGCGCAAAATCCGGACCGGCGGCATGCGTCGCGTCTTCCAGGACAACACTGAAGTACTCGAGGTGAAACGCGTCGCGCAGAGATGATTCGACACAGACATTCGTGGCGATACCGGTAAACACGAGATTGCGGATCCCCCGTGCCCGAAGAAAACTGTCTATATTCGTGTTGAAGAAGACGCTGTAACGGATCTTGGGAATCACGGTGTCGCCGGGCTCGGGCGTGAGGGCATCGACGATCGCATGGTCCCACCCGCCTTTGGCGAGCAACTTACCTTGAAGTTCAGGCCGTTTCCGCATCGTTTTCAGCGCGTTCGACTTATGCCAGTTCGGCGAACCCGGGCCGCCCGCCTCGGCATAATCCTTATCCCAGCCGTTCTGCAGAAAGATCACCGGTATGCCGGCGCGGCGTGCCGCGGCGGCCGCCATCGCGATCTTCTCAATGGCGGGCGCGGCGCCGGAAATGTCGAACCCGGCGATATCCAGATAACCGCCCGCCGACGCATAGGCGTTTTGCATGTCCACGACGATCAAAGCGGTTTTGCGCGTGTCGAGGCGAAGCGCCTCGGGGCGCGCCGGAAGCACGACCGAGGTCGCGGGCGCGTCGCTCGTATCCAAACCGGCGGCGGTGATCCCGATATCATCCACTACCGTGTCTCTTTGATCGGGGACGCCGACCGGCGACAGCCCATGACGGGAACGCCGGACGCACCGGGCCGCCGCGCGTTCAGCAGCCGCTGCGCTTCCTCCAGCCGGTCGGCATTGAGATACGCCTTCAACAACGTGAACTCGATCAGGTCGTGCTGCGCCCGGCTGCCGCCGATCCGCTCGCTTTCCCCGGCGAGCGGTGCGAGTGCCTCGATCGCCGCGGCAAAGTCTTCACGTTCGAACGCCGCGAAACCGCGCGACAGCGATGGAAGGTAAGCGCCGGACGGATAACGCCTCTCGCCCGCCAGATCCTCAATCTCCCGGGAGCGGGCGCTGGAGGCCCCGTCATCGCCCATGACCGCCTGCGCCAGGATGACGTGCAAATCCGCGAGTCCGCTGCCCGGCCTCGATAGCGCCCGGTTCGCATAATCGTGCATCGCGCGCCATGCGGCCTCGTCACGCGGAAGG
Organism: Acetobacteraceae bacterium; assembly: GCA_050012615.1. GTDB lineage: Bacteria > Pseudomonadota > Alphaproteobacteria > Acetobacterales > Acetobacteraceae > Rhodopila. The sequence continues at coordinate 11,549 of JBEKGV010000013.1, forward strand.
CCCGCGAGTTCGGACCGCCACAAAAACGCAGTCGCGTCCGACATTCTCTGTTGCGGTCCGCCACTGTGCCGGTCGAGCGCGATCGCGTCCCGATATAACCGCAGCGCCTCCGTCCAGTTGCCGGCCTGAAGTTCGCACAGCGAGAGGTGCCAACTCAGGTGGCCATGAAAAAATCCCTCGCGCGGATAGGTGGCGAGCCAGGGGGACAGGAAGGCGCGGGCCGTGTCCGCATCGCCGCTCTCGTAACAAACATGCGCGTACCCGTGCGCGCCATGCGCGTTGTTCGGGTTCGCCGCGACCGATCGCTCGATCTTCGGCCGCGCGGCCGTGAGTTGGCCATCCTCGGACAGTGCCATCGCGTGATAGGCCAGAAACCAGAAATCCTCGCCGTAGTGTGGGGCGAGGCCATCCATCAGAACCGCGATCTGATGCTTCTGGCCGATGCGGCCGGATCCGCCAATCACGCCATTGGGGTTCGCCGCGCTGGCGACCACCAGAGCGTCGCGCGGCCATGCCGCCAGATGCGCGTGCAGGGCGGCGATCGCGGCGTCCGTCCGGCCCGCGAATACGAGGTCGAAGAACGCGACGTGGCTGGCCTCTCGCTCCGGCACACCGCCGGCCAGGGACGTGGCCTCCGTCAGCGCCTCCCGTGCCGCCGCCACTTTGCCTTCGCGCATCAGCACCTGGGCTTTGCCGGCATGAGCCAGAGCGAACCCCGGGTCGGCGGCGATGGCACGGTCAAACGCCTCGACCGCGCCGGGGTAAAGGGTCAGCAGCAAACCGCAGCCCTCGACATAGTCGTCGCGGGCGGCGGAGGAACTGGTGGACAAGGCGAGGTCGTATTGATCCGTCAACATGACGCATCCCCGTCAACGGTGCAGGGGACATCATGGCTTGCGCTCACCTCATGCCGCAATGCCCCCGGTGCGGCGAATGTCCCAGGGCACCCGCTTCGCCAGGATCAGCGCGGTACGCCTGAATGTCAGCCGTGGACGACGGCCGCGGCAGGCATTGTCATGCCGCGTCGCGCCGCCGCCGGCCCTGCAACCAGGACTCAAGCGCCGCGGTGGAGGTTGTGTTCATGCTGAACGCCAACCGCAGCACGCCATCGACACAGGCGCGCACCTCGAAAGGCAGTGGCACCCTGACGCCTTCAAGATCGAGCGTCCCGCGCGTTCCCGGCGTCAATAGCGGTCCGCCCGCCACCGCGGCGCCGCCCATGGAAAGGTCTATGGTCCGGCAGGGATGCGATCCTTCGCCGACGTTGAGCCGGCAGGGCAGGTCGACCTGCTCGCGCGGCGACCCGCGGCGATCCACTTCCGTGGTCGACGTCCGCACGACGCGGATCACGACATGCCGCAATTCCTCGACCTGCCGTGTCAGGCCGGTGGCGCTATCGCGCACGCTGGCCGCATGTTGGCCGGTTTTCGCGGCCTCATTCGACACCTCGCCGATACGCCTTGTCATTTCGGTGGCGGCGGCGGCCGTTTCATTCACGTTGCGAGCAATCTCCGCTGTCGCGGCGCCTTGCTGTTCGACCGCGGCGGCGATCGAGCCGGCGATGGTATTGACCTCGCCGATGGTCTGCTCGATGCGGGCAACGGCGGCAACGGATTCTCCGGTGGCTTTGCGAACCTCGCTCAGGTGTTGGGCGATATCCTGGGTGGAGCGCGCGGTCTGCGTGGCGAGCTGCTTCACCTCGCTTGCCACGACGGCAAACCCTTTGCCGGCATCGCCCGCCCGCGCCGCCTCGATGGTCGCATTCAATGCCAGCAGGTTGGTCTTGCCCGCGATCTCACCGATCATGTCGGCCACGGCGCCGATGCGCTCGACCTGTTGGTTGAGTGCCTCCATCGTCGCGCGGGTTTTCTGTCCGGCTTCCACCGCGCGCCCAACGCTGGCGGTGGATTGATTGACCTGGCCACCGATTTCGCGGATTGAGGCGGCAAGCTGCTCAGCCGCGCTGGATACGGTCTGCGTATTCGCCAACGCCTGGGTGGCCGCCGCCGCCGCCGCGCGCGCCGATACGTCGGTACGGTTCGCGGATGCGTTCATTGCATCAGCCGTCTGCGTCATTTCGGCGGTGTGGCGGCTGACCTGGTCGAGCGCCTGACCGGTCTCGGTCTCGATCTTGCCGGCCATTCCAACCAATGCGTCGCGCTTCTCCACTTCGGCTTGTTGTTGGGCCGCCTTATGCACGCCGGCCAATCGCGTGCGCTCCAGTGCGTTGTCCTTGAACACCTCGACCGCGGCGGCCATGCGCCCCACCTCATCGGACCGCCCGCGTGAGGGAACGTCGACCGCGGCATCGCCCGCGGCCAGCCGGCTCATCGTCGCGGTCAGCCGCACGATCGGCCTCGTCGCACCGCGCACGATCAGAAACAACGCGACGCAGAGCCCGACGATGATCACGCCGCCGGTCATCGCGATCATGGTCGCACGCGCACTGATCTGGGCTTCGGAGCGGGTTTTCGAGAGCGAGACCTGCACGGTGCCAAGCACCTCGGTCTTGCCGTTCTCGACGCGCACGATATCCGCCTTTTGGGTCAGTCCATTCGACGCATCGGACACGTCGCCGTGGCGGGCGAACAGTTTGCCCTCGGCATCCAAAACCTGGCTGTTCCGGTAATCCGGGTCATTCGCCAGACCGCTCAGTTGGACTGTCGCGGCGGCTTTGTCGACATCCCACAGCGATGCGCTGAGACCGCCCGCGATGATCCGCGTCGTTACGTTCGCGCGTTCTTCCATGGCGCGGTTCGCGTCGGCGGCATTCACCGTGGTCAGGAGGGTGACACCGGCCACCACCAGCACCGCGAGCAATAGCGCGATAGGCGCCACGACGCGGATTGCCAGGCTGCGACCGAGAAGCTGTTTCACCGCGGGGCTCCGGTTCGGAAAATCGCGCGAGGGATTCGCATCACGCGTATTTCGCTTCAATCGCCTTCATCGTTCCGTCGCCGCGCGCCGCCTTGAGTGCCGCGTCGATGCGTCCCGACAGTGCCTCGTTATCCGGGAAGCTCTTGCGGATCGCGAAGTAGAAATCCGACGGGGGAATAAAGTTCAGTGGCTGGATGTCGAGCTGATCGGCCACGCCGACCTTGCGCGCGGTCCATTTGCCGACGAGTTCGGCCGCGACCGCGATATCATTGCGGCCGGCGACCAGTTTGTTGAATACCTGCTCGAGGCTGGGAGCCCAGTCGATCTTGAGCGTCTTGAAGGTTACCTCGGCGAAACCGTTGCCGAGAAAGTCACCTTGCGAGAATCGTCCGAGATCCTCAAGCGTCGCGATCTTGCGAATTTCCTCTGCCTTGGGACTGGTCTTCGCATAGAAGACCACGTAGC
>JBEKGV010000014.1:0-14152 GCA_050012615.1 Acetobacteraceae bacterium
ATCGTCAATGACAATGATCCTGGCCGGCCTCATGGTTTGGCGAAGAACGCTATCCAGCGCCTGCGCTATGAACTCGGCGCCGTTGTAGAGCGGGATAATCGCCGTGACCGCCGGATCTTGCATGGTCCTCGGTGATCCTTCCAGAGAACTGCGAGCAAATTCAGAAATGCCATGACCGGCGTCCATGCGCAACAAGAAATGAAGTTACGTTATCACCACGCAACCAGCGCGAGGTGACTCCGATGCTTCAGGGAAATGATCGCCCGATCAGCCCAACAAAAACCACAGGCGGAAAACCAATGTCTCCATCCACGTCTGCCGAACCAGTCCCGGAATGAACAAGGCTCTGACGCGCGCCGCCAGTCCGCCATGGGCCGCCTCGACAATGGTCGCCAGCATCGTGCGCGTCCGGTCGGGAAACAGCCCGGTACAGGCCTGCAGCGCGCCGACGTGGCCCCAGAAGATTCGGAGGAATGGGTGGCGGCCGCGCCGCATCGCGGCCACGCCGCGGCGCCAGAAGCGAAGCGGCTCGCCCACGAGGTTGCCGCCATGCTGGCGATACAGGATGTCCGACCGATCGCCGCCGAACACCACCCCGTACTGGGCCGACACCACGAGGTAGCACCACCAGTCATGCCAGGTCCCGTCCGGCGGTCCAGCCGCGCTAATCAGTTCGGCGGCCGCCCGGTTCAAGGTCATGCAGCAACCCGGGATCACGTTCTGGATCAACGCGGCGGGAAATCCTGGCGGCCGGCGCAGCGCGGGACATCGTCCAATGGGCCGCAGCGACTGATCGACCGGCATTCGCCCGCAGAAATACAGCGCCGGCCGGCCGGAACTCACCTGATTGAGCGCCTCGACGGCATGGGCCAGTTTATCCGGCAGCCAAACGTCGTCCTGATCCGAAAAGGCGAAAAACGACGCATCGCCCAGTAGGGCCATGCTCAGCAAGGTGAAGAAACTGCGGGTCGGCCGCAGATTGCCATCCTCGGGGAGGCGTATGCACCGGCCGTATCCCGCGTCCTGGCCGAACGCCGCCATCATGTCCGGGCCCCGATCGGCCGAACCGTCGTCCCGCCAGTAAAGCCGCCAATTACCGTGCGTTTGTGCCACGTAACTACGCAACTGCTCGCCGAGATATCGTTCTCCATTGAAGGTCGACAGCAGAATCGCGACGCAGGGCCCGGCGCGCCCATGCGTTGGCCCGGGTGCCTCGGGCGGGGACGACAAGCACCTGGCGTTGTATTCCAGATCCACTGTACCCTCGGACCATATACTTCAGTCCGCGCCAGGCTTTCGCGCGTCTGAAACCGTGCTAAACGCCCCCTCCCATGCGTCACTTTCTCGATTTCGAAAAACCGATCGCCGAGTTGGAGGGCAAGATCGAAGAACTCCGGCGCTTGTCGGAGCCCGACGGCCTTAACATCACGGAGGAGATTTCACGCCTGACCTCGGTAGCCGATCGTCAATTGCGCGTGACATACGCGAAACTGACGCCCTGGCAGAAAACTCAGGTCGCACGCCATCCGGATCGGCCGAAGGCGACCAATTACATCCGCGAACTCATCACCGGGTTCACCGCTCTTGCCGGCGACCGCGCGTTCGCCGACGATGCGGCGGTATTGGGCGGCCTGGGCCGTTTCCGCGGCCGCGCCGTGATGGTTCTCGGAACCGAGAAGGGCTCGGATACGGAGAGCCGCATCGCCCATAATTTCGGCATGGCGAGGCCCGAGGGCTATCGTAAGGCACGCCGGCTGATCGAGCTGGCGGGCCGGTTCGGCTTGCCGATCCTGACGTTCATCGACACCGCCGGCGCGTTTCCCGGCATCGACGCCGAGGCACGCGGCCAGGCCGAGGCAGTCGCCCGGTCCATCGAAGCCTGCCTGGAAGCCCCGGTGCCGTTCGTCGCGGCCGTCATCGGCGAAGGCGGCTCCGGAGGCGCGGTCGCTCTGGCGGCCGGCGATCGCGTGCTGATGCTGGAGCATGCGATCTATTCGGTGATCTCCCCGGAAGGCTGTGCATCGATCCTGTGGCGAGACGCGGCGCAGGCACCCGCGGCCGCGGAGGCCATGCGTCTGACCGCCGAAGACCTCAGGCGCCTGAGGCTGGTCGATGAAGTGATACCCGAACCTCTGGGCGGCGCGCACCGCGATCCAGCAGCGGCGATCAAGGCCATGGGCGACGCCATGGCCAGGGCACTCGAGACGTTGCTGCCGATGGATGGTGCGACGCTGAAGGCACGACGCCGCGACAAATTTCTCGGTATGGGTCATGAGACGTTCGGCTGAGCCGATCGCCCCGGCTCGCACGAGCCTTTAGAAACGAACACTCGCATGAGCCTTCAAGACACGAATACTCACATGAGCCCTCAGAAACGAATACCGTCGCGCTGCCGCGAAACCAGGTGACCCATAACCATGCCAATCCGTGCCGTCTGTTTTGATGTTGGTGAGACCCTGATCGATGAGACCCGGGAATGGAACGGCTGGGCCGATTTTCTGGGCGTCCCGCGGCTGACGCTGTTCACCGCCCTGGGTGTCAGCATGTGGCGCGGAGAGCCGCATCGCAGGGTTTTTGAAATCTTCCGTCCGGACCTCGATTTTTCCACCGTGCGGCAGCAACGCGCCGCATCGGGCTGGCGATACGGCTTCGAGCCGGCGGATCTGTATCCTGACGCTCGGCCCTGCCTGACCGAGTTGCGAGATCGCGGCTTCAAAGTCCTGGTCGCGGGCAATCAACCAAAGGAAGCGGAAGCGTCGTTGCGCGATCTGGACCTGCCAGTGCATTTCATCGCGTCTTCGGCGGGATGGGGCGTATCGAAGCCGGACCCCAGGTTTTTCGAGATGGTAATCGAGGCCGCGGGCATGCCGGCCGCTGACATCGCTTACGTCGGAGATCGAGTTGACAACGACGTCATTCCGGCGCGTGCGGCCGGAATGACCGCCGTATTCCTCCGCCGCGGTCCCTGGGGCTGGATGCATGAGGAGCGTCCCGAGATCGAACAGGCGCACCTGCGGCTGCACACGCTGCACGGCCTCGCGGACATCCTGTCCGGTTTGGCGACATGAGCCGCGGTTTCGCGCGGCGGCAACACGATCCCGCAATGCACTGAATTTCGGAATCCGGTCCACTCTGGCCGGACCGCGCGAGGTTGCTCCTGCGCGCACCAGGGACAACAATAATGCCGGTCGCCGCCCAACGCGTCATCCCCCGGCTTGTCCGGGGGACCTGTCGCGGCACTGTGCGGCGATCGATGGCCGGCTCGGCGGCCGGCCATGACGTGGTTAGGGCTGTGCCGAAGAACCAGTCGTTTGGGCGGCCGGTATAAGCCGGGCTTTGGAGGACTGCGTGATGGGACCGTTGGCGGGTGTGAAAATCGTCGAATTCACCGGCATAGGGCCCGCGCCCATGGCCGCGATGATGCTGGCCGATATGGGCGCGACGATCATCCGCATCGATCGGACAGGTCCAGCCGATCTCGGCATCCCGATGCCGGAGAAATTCGAATTCACCAAACGCAGCCGGGCGGTGATCGGGCTCGATCTGAAACAACCCGCATCGATCCAACTCGCGCTCCGTCTGATCGATGGCGCCGACGCGCTGATCGAAGGTTTCCGGCCCGGAGTGATGGAGCGTCTTGGTCTTGGGCCCGATGTTTGTCTGAAACGCAATCCAAAGCTCGCGTATGGCCGGGTCACCGGATGGGGCCAGGAAGGTCCGCTGGCGCTCGCCGCCGGCCATGACCTGAACTACATCGCGTTGACCGGAGCCCTGCACGCGATCGGGCGAAAGGGCCAGAAACCTACTCCGCCGCTCAACCTGGTGGGGGACTACGGCGGAGGGGCCTTATATCTGGTCACCGGCCTGCTGGCGGCGATCATTTCGGCCCGCGCGACCGGCGTGGGACAGGTCGTCGATGCCGCCATGGTCGACGGAGCGTTGTCGTTGATGACCCCGATCTACGCCATGAAGGCCGGCGGACGCCTGACCGCGCCACGCGGCGAGAACCAGCTCGATTCAGGCGCGTATTTCTATGAAGTGTACGAGTGTTCCGACGGACAATATATCTCAATCGCATCGATCGAAGCGAAGTTCCACGCGGAATTGCTGCGGCGCCTGGAGCTGGATCCGGCGACGGTTCCGCCGCAATGGGACCGGGCAAAGTGGCCGGACGTGAAGGATCGCCTGACCGCGCTGTTCAAAACACGGACCCGCGACGGTTGGTGCCACGTCCTCGAGGGGACCGACGTCTGTTTCGCCCCCGTGCTGTCGATGGACGAGGCTCACGAACATCCGCACAACACCGCGAGGTCGGCGTTCATCGACATCGGCGGCATGCGGCAGCCCGCTCCGGCTCCGAGATTTGCTACCACGAAATTGGATTTGCCTACGCCGCCGGGTTCGGTCGACCCAAGGGAGACGTTGCTTGCCTGGGGCCTCTCGAGTTCGGAACTGGCCGCATTGCCGCTCTGATCATGACGCACTTGTGACATGACCTTGTTCCCGTTACTGTTTCGACGAATTGCGAACGATTCGCAATTAAGGAGCGTCCAAGGATGGGTGATGTCAGCCAGATCGCGCGCCGTTGCGAAGCAGCCGTGGTCACCGCCTACTCGGAGCTACGGCAGCACGGCACCGATGACATGTCCGCATTCGTCGCATGCACGACGCTCTATCGCATTCACCATCCGGAGGCTTCTCTGAGTGAGGCGCGCCGGCTGGTGGCTGAATGGGTCGACCACCACCTGGATCGGGCGACCGGTTACGTTCGCGCCGAAGTTTGATCTGTCTCGATCGCGGCCAGCACCTGGTCAACCAAAAGGCGAGCCATACCGTCGGCTTTGGACACGCCGCCTGGCGGAGTGATTGGAACGATCCGGGTGCTGTGATGCAACGGCGGGACAGCTCCGAACAGGCAATAAGTACGAATTCCCACCGCCGCGGCCATGTTCATGACCCCGGTATCGTTGCCAACGTAGAATTTTGAAAGACTGAACAGCGCCGCGATCTCGGACAGATTCCAGCCGATCGCGGCGGTAATTCCGGTTGCACGCGTGAGGGATTTGATCTCGGCGGCAAGCGCGATCTCACTGTTTCCACCGAGCAGGATCATTTGCTCGATGCCGCGCGAGGCGAGGGCATCGGCCAGAGCGGCGAACCGCGCCGCACCCCATTGCTTGTAGGGCTCGGAACTGCCGATGCCGATTGCCACCCGGGTTCGCGCCGGCGCCAGGCGTGACAATACCGTTTCGATCGCGGCATCGGTTACCGGAAGAGCCGGTTCCGCTTCCGCCATCGGTATCCCCGCCGCCTGAAGCCAGGCCGTCGCCTGATCGAAAGGATGGCGCCGCCGTATCTCGTAGGGAAGCAGGGGAGGGCGGTTCAGGAACCATCCTTGTATGCCGTAGCCATATCCAAACCGCGCTGGAATACCCGCCAACATCGTCTGAAGCGCGATCGTTCTGCTGTGATGGAGCACATAGACGGCGTCGAACCGGCGCGCGCGCAATGCCGCCACCACGCGAAAGAAGCCGGTCCCGCCGTCATGTTCGCCCAGACGCCCCGCGGGATTGCGATCGAGCCAGAACACGTCCCGAACCGTTCGCTCCGCGGTGAAAAGCTGATCCGCCGCCGAACGAGGCTTGGCGACCAGTGTGACGGCTTCGCCCACATGGGCGGCGATCGCGCGGATGTGCGGCAAATGCCAGATCATATCGCCAATGCCGGGCAACGGCTGCACCACCGCGATTGTCATTTCGGATGGGCTCAGATCCTCGCGCGGATCATCGCGAAAGCGTGCGCGACGGCCGCAGCCCGCACGCCGGAGCGGCCGCCGGGCACGGCTTCCGCTTCGGCGAGCAAACGATCGGGGACCATTCACGGTATCCTGATTGGCGAAGTCTGAAGATTGGCACAGGATCGGGACGCTCTTGCAAGCAGGCTACTCGCCGATCGCCGCGCCGGACGGCCGCCGGGAATCGATCGCACCGTAGAACATACCTGAATGCATGTGGCCGCTGGCCGCTGAGTCCCCAAGGGATGAACCAGGCGGCGAACCAGCCGCACCTTGCGCCTCGCCCGATGGTCCAACGGCGACCAGCGCCGCGGCGCCCCAATTTCGCTGCACCGTGATCGTATAGCCCATGGCTTCCAACGCGGCACGTGTGTCGGGCGAAAGCGCGTCGCGTTCCGCGTAGAGGATGTCGGGCAGCCATTGATGATGCACCCGTGGTGCATCCACCGCTTCTTGCGGCGTCATTCCGTAATCCACCATGTTGAGGATCGTCTCCAGTACGATGGTGATGATCCGCGGACCGCCAGGTGACCCGAGAACCATGGAAACTCGACCATCCTTCAGCACGATCGTCGGCGCCATGGACGACAGCGGATGCTTGCCCGGAGCGATCGTGTTGGCCTCGCCCTGCACCAGTCCGAATTGGTTCGCCGTGCCGGGTTTGATCGTGAAGTCATCCATTTCGTTATTCATCAGAAAGCCGGTACCATCCGCCATCACGCCGGCGCCGAACGCGCCGTTGAGCGTATATGTGACAGCGACCGCGTTGCCCGCTTTGTCGATCACCGAATAGCTCGTCGTCTGCATCCGTTCGTGCGGCGCCACTCCTGGGCTGAGTTGGGTGGACGGAGTGGCACGGTCGGCGATGCTGGCGCGGATCGAATTCGCATGCCCGGGCGATAACAGCCACGCCAGCGGATTTTGGACGAACGCGGGATCGCCCAGAAAACTGTTACGATCGACGAAGGCGTGACGCATGGCTTCCGTCATGACATGCACCGCCTGGGCGGAATGAAAGCCGAGCGCGTGCATGTCGTAGCCTTCCAGTACCTCAAGAATTTCGCACATCGTCGCGCCGCCCGATGAAGGCGGCGGTGCCGAGAGAATGACGTTGGTTCGATACGTGCAGGTGACGGGTTTCGTTTCTGTCACGCGATAGGACGCGAAGTCCGCCTCGGTCAGGGCGCCGCCGCTGGCCCGCGCCACCTCGGCCGCGGAATGCCCTTTGTAGAACGCGTCAGGGCCATTGGCGGCGATGTCGGCAAGCGTGTCGGCGAGATCCGATTGGACCAACCGATCGCCTGGCTCAAACGCCGCCCCGTCCGGCTGCAGGAAGATCCTCGCAACCTGCGCATGTTGCCGAAGCACCGAGGCTGAGAGCGCGAGGATGTCGGTGTCGGCCCGGGTCAGAATGAAACCGTCGCGCGCGAGCCGGATGGCGGGGGCCATCACCCTCGACCGCGGCAGGCTGCCGTAGCTCGTCAACGCGGTGTCGAGACCGAGAACCGTACCGGGAGTACCGGCTGCCCGCCATCCGCGCAGGCTCGCGCCCCGGATGACCGCCCCACTGGCGTCGAGATACATATCGGGGCGAGCGGCGGCGGGAGCGGTCTCCCGGAAATTGAGAAAAATATCGCGGCCGTCGGCCAGATGGGCGACCAGGAAACCGCCGCCGCCGATATTGCCACAACATGGGTTCGTCACCGCCTCGGCGTAGCCGACGGCCACGGCGGCATCGATCGCGTTGCCGCCGGCGCGCAATATCTCGGCACCGGCCTCGGCGGCGAGATGCTGCGACGAGACGACCATGAACCGATCGGACTCGGTCGCGAGCGGAGCCGCCGCGTTGGCGGGCCGGTTCGCCGCCGCCGTCAGAACGGTGACACACAGCAGCGCGATAAGAGCAAATCTGGGTTGTCCCGTCGCGCTACCCGCACTCATGTCAGCCCGATCTCCCGAGGTCCGGCGAAGCAAAGCGGCCGTCGCGCCGCGCCTCCCGGGAGGAGACCACGAATGAAGGCCAGGGAGCCAGCTTCGCCCGGATCATCGTTGTACTTGCCTCTGGGACGCGTGCCCGTTAGGTGTCGCCGTTCGTTAAGCGGGAGTGCGTAACATGGCCTACAGGGTCGCGGTCGTCGGCGCCACAGGAGCGGTCGGACGCGAAATGCTGAAAACCCTGGTCGAGCGGAACTTCCCCGTGTCGGAAGTCGCCGCCGTCGCGTCCGGCCGCTCGGCCGGCACGGAGGTCTCCTACGGCGAACAACGCGTGCTGAAAGTGCAGAGCCTCGACACGTTCGACTTCAGAGGCTGGGACATCGGATTGTTCAGCCCAGGGGCGGCGGTTTCGGCGGTGCATGCGCCAAGGGCGGCGGCGGCGGGGTGCATCGTGATCGACAACACCTCCCAGTTCCGGATGGACCCCGATGTCCCGCTGGTCGTGCCGGAGGTGAACCCGCAGCATCTGCGTCAGTTCTCGAAGCGCGGCATCATCGCCAATCCGAATTGCTCTACCATCCAGATGGTCGTGGCGCTGAAGCCGCTGCACGATGCGTTCGGGGTCAAGCGGGTGGTCGTTTCCACCTATCAATCCGTTTCGGGCGCGGGGAAGGAGGGGATGGATGAGTTGTTCAACCACACCAAATCCTCCTTCGTCTACGAACAGAGCCCGCCGCAGCAGTTCACCAAGGAAATCGCCTTCAATTGCATCCCGCATATCGACGCGTTCATGGATGACGGTTCCACCAAGGAAGAGTGGAAGATGACGATGGAGACCAAGAAGATCCTCGACCCGGCGATCAAGGTGCACGCCACCTGCGTCCGGGTGCCGGTCTTCATCGGTCATGGCGAGGCTGTCAACGTCGAGTTCGAAAACCCGGTGACCGCCGGCGAAGCGCGCGCGGTTCTGCGTGACGCTCCCGGCATCGAGGTGGTCGACGTTCGCGAAGACGGCGGCTATGTCACCCAGCTCGAGTGCCAGGGTGAGGACGCCGTGTTCGTCAGCCGGATCCGCAAGGACCCGACGGTCCCGCATGGGCTGTCGTTCTGGTGCGTATCGGACAATCTTCGCAAAGGCGCCGCGTTGAACGCGATCCAGATCGCCGAGACGCTGATCGCGCAGGGGATGCTGGCGAAGAAAGCTGCCTGAGACCGGCGGAAGCGAGCGCCGAGGCGGCGCGGGAGTTCTCAAGGCGGGCGACCGGCTTATACCAACCGCCCAAATAACTGACTCTTCGGCACAGTCGTTAACCACGTCATGGCCGGCCACAGAGTCGGCCATCTGTCGCCGCACAGTGCCGCGAGAGATCACCGGGTCAAGCCCCATAGGCGCTAAATTAAGGTCGGGGTACCCCACTTTTCTCGTCATGGCCGGGCTTGACCCGGCCATCAATCGCCGCACGTGCCTCGACAGATGGCCGGGTCAAGCCCGGCCATGACGCGGGGATGTGTCGCGCTTCGACGATTCCGGGCACCTAGCGGGCCAGTCCGATCGGATCGAAGCCGTGTTGAAGCAGAATCGCCTGTCCCTGCTCCGACAATACGAACAGCGCGAAGCGAGCGGCCAACGGGTCATCGGACAAAACAATCAACCCGTACGCGGGTCCGACCGTCAGCGCTGGTGGCAGCCGCACGCTGGTCAGGCCTGGAATATCCCGCACGACCGGACCGATCCCGCTGCAATAACTGAGCATGACATCCGCACGGTCCGTCAGAAAAATACCCTGCGCCGCGCCGTGTCCGGGCACCAGAGGCGGCGTGTTCGGCCCACCGAACAACTGCAGTGCCTTTGCCTCCAGCATCGCCTGGGCGCCCGGATGCACCGCCTCCGCGCGGGCGAATACGGCCCAGGTGTAGTCGCCGGCGGGATCGGCGTGCGGGGTTGAGGTGGCGAGGCGGACCGTCGGATCCAGCAGCCTGTCCAGCAGATTGTCCTGTGTCAGTCCAAGTCTCGCGCGACCCAAAGCGCACAGGCGGTTGCGGGTGAACATCACCACTGCCCGGTCGCTGCTCTCGCGCGCCAGGATCCGCGGTTGCTCCATGTCAGCGGACGCCAGGAGACCCGCTGGCTCGCCATGTTCGATGCGTTCGCGCAGCAAACCGGATGGCCCGAAGATCGGCGGCGCGATTGAGTTGGCCGGCGCCGGGAATGCCTGTATGATGCCCGTGAACGCGGCGGTCAGACTGCCGGCGGCGTAAATCCGCAATTGGTCCGCCATGCATGGGCTCGACGCTATCGCTGTCAACACACCAAACACCATGCACGCGAGACGAACCGATATACTTGCCATCCGAGCCCCTATGACACAGCCGCTGTATCTGGTACGACATAGCGTAACACTTGACCCCAACCGATAATAGTGGAGACGAGACCCAATGCCGGTGGTTGAAGAAACACGCCCGATCGCGCGAGCCGAGCAACCCCCGGCGCGGATGCTGATCGATGGCAACTGGACCGGCAGCACGTCCGGCGCCGTGTTGAGTGTCGAGAACCCGGCGAAGCGCCAGCCGATCGCCGATGTTCCACGTGGCGACGCTGAAGACGTCGACCGAGCCGTTCGCGCCGCGCAAAAGGCCTTCCCGGACTGGAGCAAGATCCCACCCCGGCAGCGAGGCCGGATGCTGCTGCGTATCGCCGAGGCATTGGAAGCGCGCATCGAGGAAATGGCTCGCACGATCGCGCTCGAAACCGGCAATGCGTTGCGCACGCAGGCACGACCCGAGGCGACATTGGCCGCCGATATTTTCCGCTATTTCGGAGGATTGGCCGGCGAATTGAAAGGCGAAACGATCCCGCTCGGCGAGCACGTCCTGAGCTACACGAGGCGCGAGCCTTTGGGTGTCGTCGGCGCGATTATCCCCTGGAATGCGCCGGTCCTTCTGGGCGCGCTGAAAATCGCTCCGGCTTTATGCGCCGGCAACACATTGGTGTTGAAAGCCGCCGAGGACGCGCCACTCGGCGTCCTGCTGATGGCGGCAGTCTGTCAGGAGTTCCTTCCGCCAGGCGTGTTGAACGTGCTGACCGGCACGGGAGAGGAATGCGGCGGCCCGCTGGCGGTGCATCCCGCGATCCGGAAACTATCGTTCACCGGCTCGACCGAAGTGGGAAAGATCATCATGCGCGCGGCGGCGGAGCGTATCGTTCCGGTGTCGCTTGAGCTTGGCGGCAAGAGCCCGTCGATCGTCTATCCCGACGCCGATGAGGACTGGGTTGTCGATGGTGTCATCGCCGGCATGCGCTTCACCCGGCAAAGCCAATCCTGTACCGCCGGATCGAGGCTGTTTCTGCATGCCGACATTTTTGACAGCTTCCTGGAGAAGATGCGGACGAAGACCGAGGCGTTCAAAATCGGCGATCCGTTGGATGAAGCCAGCGACATCGGAGCCATCATCAACGAAAAGCAATTCCGCAAGATTTGCGGTTATGTCGATGACGGTCTGAACCGTAAGGACGCCCGGCTGGTATTTGGCGGGCTACCGCCGAAGGAGGGACCTCTGAGCGACGGGTATTTCGCGATCCCCACGGTGTTCGCGGATACCTCCAATGACTGGCGGTTGGCGCGCGAGGAGATCTTCGGTCCCGTTCTGGTCGCGATCCCGTGGCGCGACGAAGACGACGCGATCAGGATGGCAAACGACAGTCATTACGGTCTCGCAGCCTATGTCTGGACCCATGAGATCGGCAGCGGACTGCGTGCCGCGCACGCGATCGAGTCGGGCTGGGTGCAGGTGAACCAGGGGCTCGGGCAACAGCCCGGCCACTCCTACGGCGGCTACAAGCAGAGTGGCATTGGCCGAGAGTTTTCGCTGGAAGGGATGCTGGACAGTTTCACGCAGCGGAAGAACGTGACGGTAAATTTGAACGTGCCGCGGCGGGCCTGAATCCGGCGTGTAACGTTCTTTGGCATGGCGAGTCTTCCGGTCAACACCTATGTGCGAACCTGTGCGTCATCCCCGGCGCACGAGGGAGCAAGCCCAAAGGAGTGAACCATGTACCGCATCAACCTGAGCGGCCGCCGCGTCCGTCAGGCACTCGCCGCCGTCGGCCTACTGGCCGCCGCGATCCTGGTGCCGGCCGCACGGACATCCGCCGAAACGGCGAAGGCGTTGGCTGCTCCAGCGATCGACGAACCGGCGGGCAAAGGGCCGACGGAGGTCGCGGTCTTCGCCGGCGGCTGCTTCTGGGGCGTGCAGGGCGTGTTCGAGCATGTGAAGGGCGTGACGCTGGCGGTCTCCGGCTACACCGGCGGCCAGGTCGTCAATCCGGGCTACGAACAAGTCAGCACGGGTACAACCGGTCATGCCGAATCGGTCAGCGTGACCTTCGATCCAACTCAGATCAGCTATGGACAGTTGCTGCGAATATTCTTTTCCGTGGCGCTTGATCCGACCGAGGTCGATCGACAAGGACCGGACTGGGGAACGCAGTATCGCTCGGCGTTATTCGTAACCAGCCCGGATCAGGAACGTGTCGCGCGCGCTTATGTGGCGCAGCTTGAGGCCACGCATGCCTTCAGTCGGCCGATCGCCACCCGGATTGAACCCTCTGGGCCGTTCTATCCCGCTGAGGGGTACCATCAGGATTACCTGGAGCATCATCCGGATGCGCCGTACATCGCTTTCAACGACATGCCGAAAGTCCGTGCGATGCAGACCTTGTTTCCCTTGAACTGGCGAAGTGAACCGGCTCTGGTGGTCAGGACCGCGGCGGGAAATTGAACTTTTTCGGAACGTCGCTCGCCGCGGATCGACTGCCAACGCCGGTCGCCCGCTGTTTGTTCTATCGCGCGTCGCGCGCGCTCGCATGACCTACCGCTGACGCGGGAGCCCTTATCGGGGGCGATCAGCGAAAGCAGGCCTCCCGCTGTGATCTTTCACCGGACACGTCATTTGTCCCTGCCCAATCTCATGGCGCGCCGGCGCTGGTCGGTCCTGAGTTGCCAGCCGATTCGCCATTCCGAGAACCGGATCGTGCCGCGCGGATAGGGGTTTTGCGCCAGGCTCTGTCCGGCTTCCGCGGCCAGGTAGCCCTCGCCCTTTTCAATCCGGACTTCGTCTGTCTTGATTTGCCAGCCGCGACTCCATTCCTCAAACCGTATCGTCCCGCGCGGATAGGGGTTCCGGGACAGCTTCTGCCCAGCCTCCGCGGCCAAATAGCCTTCATCCTCTTCCTTATGAGGGTTGCAAGCACTCACGTCAGTCATTCCCGGCTCCGTTCCTCGATGACCGCATTTTCGCGGGAATCAGTGCGGTCCGCAAATCGGCGTTCGCGCTCACCGTCGACAGGGCGTCGCGGCTGTCGCAGGATGTTCCACGAACCATGCCCGGGAAGGAAACCAAAATGCCAGATACACCAACTTTCGGTCGTTACGCTGAAATCCCCTATGACCAAATGACGCCGGAGCAGCAGGAGGGCTATCGCTCCATGATCGAGACCCGGGGCGGGCTTCCTGGGCCGAGCAAGATCTGGGTGCATAATCCAAAGCTGGCGAAAGTCGCGGGTCCGTTCGGCGGGCATTTCCACGCCGGCCGCTACTCTCTGACCGAGCGCGAGCGAGAGATCGCCGTTTGCATCATCACCAGCCACTTTCATTCGGCGTATCCCACCGCCGCGCATGAGCGGCGTGGCAAGGAAGTTGGCCTGCCGCACGATAAGGTTGAGGCAATGGTCGCCGGCCTGCAGACGTCATTCTCCGACGAACGCGAGCAGGTCGTGTATGAGATGGCGATGGCTCTCGCCAATGCGCGCTGGGTCCCGAAGGGCCTGTATGACCGCGCGGTCAAGGCGCTCGGCCATGTCGGCATCACCGATGTGATCACGTTGATGGGCCACTACAGCAGCGTCGCGATGACCCTCGCCTTTTACGACGTGCCGGCCGGGGCGACAGGCCTGGCCCGCTGAGGCAGCCGACATCAGCCGGTTGCGCATCCTGTATGGTTTGGACCGGGTGCCGAGCACGATCGCGGCCGACGACGACAGGCTGCCTGGGGTCGATCTCAGCGTTGCCCCGCTGCGGCTGAATTCAGTGCCGCTGCCGATGGCCGCATGGGACACCGGCGCGGCCGATCGTGCGGCGCGAGTGGTGGCCGTGCGGTCGTGGCTGCTCGCCGGTTGCGGCGATTACAATGAGGCACTTCGCCGCGGCGTCACGCGTTATCTCGATGCTGTCGAGGCCCATGTCATGCAGCATCGCGATACTTTGACCGCGGGCCTGGCGCGGTTCCACGGGCTGTATCAGGTGGAGGACTGGTTCTGGTCGGCGTTGCGCCCGTTGCCGCGCGCCTGGTGGCGTCAGGACGACGCGTGGTTCAGCGCGGAACTCGCGTTCTGGAACGGCAACGATGTTATCGCGATGCGCGCAC
>JBEKGV010000015.1:0-14130 GCA_050012615.1 Acetobacteraceae bacterium
ATCGACGATCACGCTTCCTGGGCGCATCGAGGCGACCATCGCGTTCGTGATGATCGTCGGCGCGCGGCGCCCCATCACAAGAGCGGTGCAAATCACCATGTCGTTTTTGGCGACCGTGGTGGCCATGAGATCCGCTTGTTTCTGACGGAACGCCTCGCTCATTTCGCGGGCGTAGGCGCCGGTCTGCCCAGCTGTTTCTTCGTCTTCAACGCCGACGAAGACGGCGCCGAGCGACTTGATTTCTTCCTTGGCGGCGGGCCGGACGTCGGTCGCCGAGACGATGGCACCCAGGCGGCGGGCCGTGGCGATCGCCTGAAGGCCGGCGACACCGGCGCCAACAACGAACACCCGAGCCGGAGGGACGGTGCCGGCGGCGGTCATCATCATGGGGAAGCCGCGCTTGAAAGCATACGCACCCTCGATCACCGCGCGGTAGCCGGCGAGGTTCGCCTGGCTCGACAGCACGTCCATCGATTGGGCGCGGGTGATTCTGGGCAGCAACTCCATCGCGGCGGTGTCGATCCCGGCGGCGGCCAGCGATGGCACCAGGTCGGCGTCGGAGAACGCGCCCGAGATGCAGATCAGCAAGGCACCGCGTGGAATCAGCGAGAGCTCGGCGGGAAGTGGCGCCTGGACCGCGAGAACAACCCCTGCATCCATCAGGGCTGCGGCGGGGTCGGCGGCGATCTCGGCTCCTGCCGCGACGAACTCCTGGTCAGCGATGGAAGTGAGAGCGCCCGCGCCGGTTTCGATGACGACCGTCAGGCCAAGACCGATGAGACGTTTGACTGTGTCCGGGGTCGCGGCGACCCGTGCTTCGGGCACGCGACGTTCCTTCAGCACCGCGAGGCGCATCCAATCCATCCTTCACGCGTCTGAGAACCAGGGCCAAAAGAACATGCACCGAACAGGGCTCGCCTGGTTCGATTGTCGCGGCGACCAATGCACCCTGCGCGCGCCGGTTGCAAGGGGTCGTCGTATGAGCGAGGCTGTCGGGGGGCGAAACTTGTTTGCGGTCAGGTTTGCCATGGAGGCCAAAATGGTGATATTAACCCCAAATTAAGAATTGGGGACCAGTATGGCCGTCCTTACCAAAGTTTCGGAGTTGGGTAAAATGAATATACCCGCGCAGATACGCCGCCAGGCAGGCCTGGACCGCGGTGGGCCGGTCATGATGACCGTCGTTGCCGGCGAAATACGGCTGCGTCCGGTGCGGACCGTCCTGACCGGTCTGCAAAGCGAGGCGGATTCGGTGTTCGCGGGATCGGGAGAGACCGTCGATGGCTTCCTTGCCGAGCGTCGCGCTGAGGCCGCGCGGGATGAAGCCGGCCTGGCGTGATCCTCGACGCATCGGCGGTTCTCGCTTTTCTGCTCCGCGAGCCGGGCCAAAACCGTGTGATGGAGGTGTTGCTGACGGAGCCGCGCATGAGCACGGTCAACTTCGCGGAAGTCGTGACAAAATACGTGCTGCGCGGTCGTGCCGCGGAGGGGGAACGGCTGCGCGATGAACTGCCGGTGGTGTTCGTGCCGGTTGATGAGGACCTCGCGTTGCAGGCGGCTCTGATGGCCGCGGTGACCAGGCCTCTGGGCTTGTCTCTGGGAGACCGTATTTGTTTGGCGCTGGCGCGGCGCACCGGCTCACCGGCGTTGACCGCGGACCGGTCCTGGCTGGACGTCGCCGGTACGCTTGGGGTGACAGTGGAAGCGATCCGATAAGGCGGTCACGCAAGTTCAACGTGCGGTCCTGAGCATATCCGCTCGCGGTCTGGGTCCGGCCCGCGCGTCATCGTTTTCACCATGAACCAACTAAGCACGATCAGGATCAGTCCGGTTCCTCTCCCTGTTCGGCTGCGTTGGCCGTTGGTGGATCATCGAGCAGTGCACGCAGATAGTTCACGTGTTTCGCGAAGGCGGTACGGCCGCGTCTGGTGATGACGATCCGGGTGCGCGGCTTCCTGGCCACGAAGTCCTTTTTAATTGTCACGTAGTCGGCACTTTCCAGCGTCGTCAGATGGGCGCCGAGATTGCCGTCGGTGACGCCCAGTACGGCGCGCAGCCGGGTGAATGCGATTGGCTCGCCGGCGGGCAGAGCGTGCAGCGTCGCCATGATGCGCAGCCGGAGAGATTGATGGATGAGTTCGTCCGGCGCTTCGTTGGGCCTCTCCATGGTTACGCCCGACGCAGCCAGTATCCGGTCAGCAGCAGAGTGCCGCCCCCGACCGCGGCTATCCAGAGCATGAACCAGGCATGCACCACGAAGTAGCCGAAGACAGTCAAAGCACCCAGGGCGATGCCGGCGAAGGTCATGCGCCGTCCATGATAGGCACCCATTGCGACATAGGCCCAGGCGACGGCGAGCGGCACGAAAGCGGCGGTCTGCCGCGGGTCGTGCGGCCGCATGATCGCGGTGGTGGCCACGATGAAGGCCAGGAACGTGGCGATCATGACCGGCATCAGAAGCCGGTCGGCTCGATCCGGGCGATCGCGCCAGGAGATCGCCACGTCACCGATGAGTGCGAGCGGCACTACGATCAGCCAGGCGAGGCCGCCGTGCATCGGTTGGAAGTAGCTGAAGCTGTAGGTGGCGGCATAAACGCAGCCCCAGAGGATGAGATGCGGCGCGGCGCTTTGGTAGCCGCGCAGCACACGGCTGCGCCGTTCCGCTTCATCGGCGAGCCGCAGCGCATCGGCGGCGTCTTCACGGGTGATGGACATGAGCATCCTCCTGATCAGGTAGAATACTCTGTCATACAGAGTTCTCTAATGCAAGAGGAGATCCCTGGAACGGCCGGCTGGCTCCGGATGGGGATCGCGCAGGTGGGATGATCCCGATGCCGGGCGCCCCGGGTCTTGCGGTGACGACCACCGCCACGTCGGCATTTGCTTGCTCGCGGCTTATGCCTTTACTGGCGTCGTTATTAACGTCGGCCGGTCGTGTCCAAAATGACTACCGTCGTGCGTTTGGGTATGTCCCAGTCCACACGGTCGCATATGTCCGTTGTTGTGCTGCCGCGAACTGCGTTCGAAACTCTCACATTATAGCCACTTTCCCGCGGCATCGACTGGAGTTGAGCCGAAGCATCCGTGTGGATCCGCGTGCGTCTGTGGCTCCGATACTTTGTCGATTGCCCAAAGCCCAGTGGCATGTGACCGGGACGGTCTTGGCACGGCAAGGAATTGGAACCAAAGACACACCAGGATGGGCAACTATGACGCTGCGACGATCGGAATGTTAAGTTGCCAGGAATTGCCATGCTGGCGCGTCCTGAGCATGAACTGCATCATGGGGCATGGAGACGGATGACCCACTCGAGATCATGCCAGAAACAATCCGGTTCGGCCGTGCGATCTGCGGGACCCTGGCGGAGGCCGAACGGCGCGAATGGTGGATTGCCAATGGCCGAGGCGCCTATGCCGCCGGGACGATCGCGGGGACGCTGACGCGGCGCTATCATGGGCTGCTGATCGCACCGGTCGACCCTCCGCTTGGCCGGCGCCTGGTGTTCGCCAAGGCGGACGCCACACTGCTGGACGGCGCCAGGTCCCACCCGTTGTTCGTCAACCGCTGGGGAAGCGGCCAGATCGCGCCGCAAGGACATCTCGACATCGAAAGCTTCCATCTCGACCATTCGGTTCCGGTTTGGATGTTTGCTGTTGGTGGCTGGCGGATCGAGGCGCGGATCTGGATGGAGCCGGGCGAGGACACGACCTGGATCGGCTGGTTCCTGCACCCCTCGGCTCGCGACGCGACCGCTCTCTCGCTGCGGGTGACATTGCTCGCCAACAATCGCGACCATAACGGCGAGACGTGGGAAGACGGATTCCAGCCGGCGGTGTCGGCGGCCGGTGACACGCTGCGTGTCGCGGATGGCACCCGGTTCACGCTTCGGCTGCGCGTACTGGGCGGCCGGATAACACCGCGGCGCGACTGGTATCGCGACTTCGATCTGCCGATCGAGGCGGAGCGGGGCCTGGGCGCCCGTGACGCACATCTGTGCGTCGGCGAGGCCACGTTGGCGCTCCGCCCAGGAGAGTGGCGCGGCGTGGTGGCGAATTTGGCGGGTGGGCCAGGGGGCGAGCCAGGGGGCGAGCCAGCGGGCGACCTGGCAGCGGCTCTGGAGCGTCGGTTGGCGCATGATCGCAAGGTGCTGGCCGCTGCTCATCGGCCCGCCGATCCGCCGTGGGTGAAGCGGCTGGCACTGGCCGCCGACGCCTTTTTGTTCGATCGCCCCTTGCCCGAGGAGCCGGATGGGCAATCGGTGATCGCCGGCTATCCGTGGTTTGGGGATTGGGGCAGGGACACCATGATCAGTCTGCCCGGTCTGACAATCGCGACGGGCCGGCCGGATCTGGCGTTGCGCATTCTCCGCACCTTCTCTCGCTTCATCAGTCAGGGGATGCTACCGAACGTATTCCCGGGTGCCGGCGATACCGCCGAGTACAATACCGCCGATGCCTCGCTGTGGTTCTTCGAAGCGTGGCGCGCCTATGTCGCGGCGACCGGTGACCGGACTGCTCTACGCACCGTTTTTCCGGTGCTCGCCGACATGGTTGGGTGGCACAAGCGGGGCACTCGGCACGGGATCGTGATGGATACCGCGGACGGTCTGTTGCGAGCCGGCGAGGCGGGTGTGCAACTCACGTGGATGGACGCCAAGGTTGGAGATTGGGTGGTGACGCCGCGGATCGGCAAGCCGGTCGAGATCAACGCCCTTTGGTACAATGCACTGTGCATAATGGCGGACTTCGCGGCAATTCTGGGCGAAGCCGACAACTTCTCCGCCGATGCCGCGGCCGCCCGGGCCGGTTTCGCGCGTTTCGTAAGGACGGACGGACAGGGGCTGTACGACGTCATCGACGGTCCGGACGGGATGGACGCCCGCGTTCGCCCGAACCAGATCTTCGCGGTCAGCCTGCCGCACAGCCCGCTTGCCGCCGCCGATCAGTTGCCCGTCGTCGAAACCTGCCGGCGTCATTTGCTGACGTCCTACGGTCTGCGATCGCTCGCGCCGGGCAGTGCCGATTATCATGCACGTTACACCGGCGACGTGCGCCGGCGCGACGGCGGCTATCATGAGGGAGCCGTCTGGGCGTGGCTGCTTGGGCATTTTGTGTTGGCCTCGTATCGTGTCGCGGGAGACGCAAAGGCCGCCCTGGCATTACTCGCGCCGATCCGCGACACGTTGTTCGACCAGGGGCTGGGAACCGTCGGCGAGATCTTCGACGGCGATCCACCGCATGACCCGCGCGGTGCTCCGGCGCAGGCGTGGTCGGTCGCCTGCACGTTGCAGGCATGGCATGCCTTGCGGGCAACACGTTCGGAAGGACCTTGACGGATGCCAGAGGGGCTAAAACCAGAGGGGCCAATGCCAGAGGGGCCAATGCCAGAGGGGCCAAAGCCAGAGGGGCCAAAGCCACTCGGTTCGACACCGGAGGATTCAAAGCCAGACGCGCCGAAGCCGGGCTCCGCGGATCCCGAACGCCGGCGCATGGACGCGATGCGCGACGGCACGGAGAACTGGCGGTGCTGGGGGCCGTATGTCAGTGACCGCCAATGGGGGACGGTGCGCGAGGACTACAGCGAGGGCGGTACCGCATGGGACTATTTCACCCATGACCAGGCCCGCGGCCGCGCATATCGCTGGGGCGAGGACGGCATCGCCGGATTTTGCGACGACCGCCAGCTGCTGTGCCTGTCGCTCGCGCTGTGGAACGGCCAGGATCCGATCCTGAAGGAGCGGCTTTTCGGCCTGACCAACGGGCAAGGCAATCATGGGGAAGACGTCAAGGAACTCTATTATTACCTCGATGCGGTGCCGAGCCACGCTTATCAAAAAATGCTGTACAAGCTGACCCAGGCGGCATTTCCCTATCAATGGCTGATCGATGAAAACGCGCGCCGCCACGGCACCCCGGCGCGCGAATTCGAACTGATCGATACCGGTCTTTTCGACAACGGCAGGTATTTCGATGTCGAAGTGGAATATGCCAAGGCGGCGCCGGACGACATCCTCATGCGCATCACCGTGCATAATCGCGGCCCGGAAACCGCGCCGATCTGGATTTTGCCGCAGGCCTGGTTTCGCAACGAGTGGAGCTGGAGCGATGACTTCGCGCGTCCGGCGATGCGCGAGGCAATCCCTGGCGAGGTCCACGGCGAGCACGCCTCGCTCGGCCGGTTCACGCTGTCTTTCGAGGCGCAGGACAGACTGATTTTCTGTGATAACGACACGAATTTCCCGAAAGTCTTCGGTGTGACCGGACCGGCGGGATACTGCAAGGACGGGGTCGATGAATTCATCGTTCACGGCCGCCAGGACGCGATCAATCCGGAGGGACTTGGGACCAAGGTCGCCGGCGTTTATTACCGCACCGTGCCGGGGGGCGGAACCGAGGTCGTGCGCTTACGCTTGCGTCTCGGTGGCGGCGCGGCGCCGGCGTTCACCGGGTTCGATGCGCTCATGGAACAGCGCCGGCAGGAGGCCGATGCCTTCTATGCCATGGTGCAGGCGGGTATCGCGGACGCCGATGCGCGGCTGGTGCAGCGCCAGGCCTTCGCGAGCCTGCTGTGGAGCAAACAGTTTTATTATTACGATGTCGCGGAGTGGCTGGATGGCGATCCTCGCCAGCCGCCGCCCTCGGAGCGACGCAAGATGGGCCGCAACAGTGCCTGGCGGCATTTGAGTACGGCGGACATCATGTCGATGCCCGATAAATGGGAGTATCCGTGGTTCGCGGCCTGGGACCTCGGATTCCAATGTGTCAGCCTGTCGCTGATCGATCCCGGGTTCGCCAAGAACCAGTTGGTGCTGCTCTGTCAGAACTGGATGATGCATCCGAACGGCGATGTGCCCTCCTACGAATGGGCGTTCGGCGACGTCAACCCTCCGGTGCAGGCATGGGCCGCGCTGCGCGTCTATGAAAACGACAGGCGATGGAACGGCGGTACCGGTGATTCTGCCTTCCTGGAGCGAGTGTTTCACAAGCTGCTGCTGAATTTCACCTGGTGGGTTAATCGCAAGGATCAGCAGGGGCTGAACATTTTCGAGGGTGGATTCCTCGGCCTTGACAATGTCGGGATCTTCGACCGGTCCGCCCCGATTCCCGGCGGCGGCTATATCGAGCAGTCGGACGGGACCGCATGGATGGCCATGTATTGTCTGAACATGATGGACATCGCCCTCGAACTGACCCGATACAATCCGATCTATGAGGATATGGCGGCGAAGTTCTTCGAGCATCTGCTTTATATCGCGCAGGCGATGACCGGTACCGGCGATGAAGGGTCCGGTTTGTGGGACACCAACGATAATTTCTTCTATGACAAGATCTGCATGCCGGACGGCACCACGATCCCCATGCGCATTCGTTCCATTGTCGGGCTGATCCCGCTGTTCGCCGTCACTGTGGTGGACGGCGCGCTGCTGCGGCAGCTTCCGGGATTCGGCGAACGGCTTCGCTATTTGCAGGAGCGGCGCAGCGATCTGGCGTCGCTGGTTTCGCGTTGGGACGATCCAGGTGCTGACGGACGGCATTTGCTGTCGCTCGTTCGCCGGTTTCGCATGATAAAGCTGTTGGAACGGATGCTTGACAGAAGCGAATTCCTCTCGCCACACGGGGTTCGGTCAGTATCGCGTTATTACCTCGATCAACCTTACGAATTCGAATGCGGCGGACAGCAGTACCAGCTGAAATACCTGCCGGCGGAATCGGACTCAGGCGCATTCGGTGGAAACTCCAACTGGCGCGGCCCGGTTTGGATGCCGGTGAATTTTCTGCTGATAGAAAGTCTGAGGCGGTTTCACAGCTATTATGGCAACGAGCTCAAAGTCGAATGCCCGGTTGGGTCTGGCCAGCCCGCGACACTCGATGAGGTAGCGGATCATTTATGCCAGCGGCTGGTTGGGCTTTTTCTGCGCGATCAGGATGGCAGGCGGCCGGTCTTCGGCGACTATGCGTTATTCCAGACCGACAAGCATTTCCGCGATTACATTCTGTTTCATGAATATTTCGATGGCGATACAGGACGTGGTCTCGGGGCCGGGCATCAGACTGGCTGGACGGGACTGGTGGCCAATCTCATCGACCAGTTGGCGAGAGGATCTTAGGCGACGCCCAACAATAAGCGAGTCGAGGGACGCGCACTGCTCCTCGTCATCACCGGGCTTGACCCGGTGATGACGAACGGAGGAGAGCCCGGCTGAAGCGATAATTAGTAGGCGTTGCCTTAGCACGGATTTCACGCGGTTGGGTTCATCGCATCTTGGGGTGCGGCTTGTCGCGAACCGGAGTTCCCTGTAATCGGGGTTCCGTCTTCCTTACCACACCAGGAACGGTGTCCGGGAACCAAATCGCCCCGTCTCACATAATGTCGGGTACTGATCATTCAGAAATGAAAGGCGTGCCATGTCGCTCCAGGGAAAGGTCGCGATCGTCACCGGCGGAAATAGCGGGATCGGCAAGGCGATCACACTGGGATTGGCCAAGGCCGGCGCGGGCGTGGTCATCGATTATGTGGCGCACCCCGAGGCGGCCGAAGCGCTCGAGCGCGAGATAGCAGCACTCGGAGACGTGGCGATCGGCGTGGACGCGGATGTCAGCAACGTGCGGGACCTGCAGGCGCTGGTCGATGCCGCCGTGGCGAAATTCGGCCGCATCGACATCATGGTGAACAACGCCGGTGTGGAAACCCGTACCTCGGTGCTGAACACCACCGAGGATCAGTACGACAAGGTCCTCGACATCAACCTCAAGAGCGCGTTTTTCGGCACCCAGATCGCCGCGAAGCAGATGATCACCCAAGGCGGCGGCGGGAGCATCATCAACATCACCTCGGTGCATGAGGATTGGCCGATGCCGGGCAATACCGCCTATTGCCTGGCCAAGGGCGGCATGCGGATGCTGACCCGCACCGCCGGCGTGGAACTCGCGCCACATGGCATAAGGGTGGTCGGTGTCGGGCCCGGTGCGGTCGCGACTCCGATCAATCTCACGACCATGCAGGACCCGGCGCTGCTGGCGAAGCTCAACGCCGCGATCCCGCTTGGCCGCATGGCGCAACCGGAGGAGATCGCCAATGTCGTCGTGTTCCTCGCCGGCGATGGCGCCAGCTACCTGACGGCGACGACGATCATCGCCGATGGCGGGATCATGCAGAGCAGCGTCGGGCTGTAGCGCCGTCATGGTGGAGCGTTACGACGTCATCATCATCGGCAGCGGTGCCGGTGGCGGCACGCTGGCGCACCGGCTGGCTCCGTCGGGTAAGAAAGTGCTCATCCTGGAACGTGGCGACTGGCTGCCGCGCGAGGCGCGCAACTGGAGCGTCGAGGACGTCTTTGGAGTCAACCGCTACGTCTCGCCGGAGACGTGGTTTCTGGCGGACGGCAAGCCATTTCAGCCCCAGGTGCATTATTTTGTTGGCGGTGCGACCAAAGTATTCGGTGCCGCGCTGTATCGTCTCCGCAAGCAAGATTTTGGCGAGTTGCGGCATCACGACGGAATATCGCCGGCGTGGCCCGTGACATATGACGAGATGGAGCCCTGGTACACCGAGGCCGAACGTCTGTATCAGGTGCATGGAGAACGTGGCACCGATCCCACGGAACCGCCGGCCAGCGCACCTTATCCGGCGCCTCCGGTGTCGCACGAGCCGCGTATCGAAAAGCTCTTCAACGACCTCAAGGCGGCCGGTTACCGGCCGTTCCCGGCTCCCTGCGCGGTCATGATGAATGAGGCCGACATGGCGTACAGCCGGTGCATCCGGTGTCAGACCTGCGACGGATTTCCCTGTCTGGTGCACGCCAAATCGGATGCCGAGGTGATCGCCGTCCGGCCCGCGCTGGAGCAACCCAACGTCACGCTGCTGCGCCACGCGAAGGCGCTGAAACTGGAGACCAACGCGTCCGGCACGAGCGTCACGGGCGTGCTCGCCGAAGTAGCCGGCGTGCCGGATCGTTTTGAGGCCGATATTGTCGTGGTGTCCTGCGGGGCAGCGAACTCGGCGGCGCTGCTGTTGCGGTCGGCCAACGACGCACATCCGGCGGGCCTCGCCAATGGGTCCGGGCAGGTGGGCCGAAACTACATGTTCCATAATAGCCAGGCGGTGCTGGCGCTCTCGCTGGCGCCGAATGACACGATGTTTCAGAAGACGCTTGCCTTGAACGATTTCTATTTCGGCATGGATGGCTTTCCCTGGCCGATGGGCAATATCCAGATGATCGGCAAGACCCTGAGCGGCATGTACCGCGCCGAAAAGCCGGTGCTGACAGCCTTGGTGCCAGACCGCGCACTGGATGACGTCGCTCGCCATTCCGTCGATTTCTGGCTCACCACCGAAGATCTGCCGGATCCCGACAATCGAGTCACGATCAACGCCGAGGGGCGCGTGATTCTGTCGTATACGCCGAACAATCAGGTGCCGAAGCAGAAGCTCTACGAGAAGCTTCGCTCGATGCTGACCGAGATTGGGCTGGAGCAGCATCACGTCGTGACACGCGATCTGTATATGCGCAACAGCATCGCCCTGGCGGGTTGCGCGCATCAGGCGGGCACCTGCCGGTTCGGCGACGATCCCGCCACGTCGGTGCTCGACCGCGACTGCAAGGCGCACGAACTCGACAATCTTTACGTCGTCGATACAAGCTTTTTCGTGAGCATTGGCGCGGTGAACCCGTCACTGACAGCGATCGCCAATGCGCTGCGTGTTGGCGATCACCTGACGCGGCGCCTGGGCTGATTGAGTGGCGGGAACCGCCAGCCGGTTTGAGGTCGGACTGCTTTATCTCGCCGGCGTGGCGCAAGGGCTCGCCCTGGTAACTTTCCCGGCGGCGAGCACGATCTTTACCGAACCCGCTGGCTTCGATCTGTCCAGCACACAGTATGGCGCGATGTTCATTCCGCAGGTGGTGCTGGCGATTCTTGCCTCCGCCTTTGGCTCGCGCCTCGCACGCGGCTTCGGATTGCGCGCCGTGCTGCGGTTGGGGTTGTGCGGCGACGTGATCGCCATGGCGCTGCTGGCGGGCAGTCCGTTGTTGATCGGCACGCCAGCTGCGTACGTCGTGCTTTGCATCGCCACCGGAGCGTTAGGCCTCGGCTTCGGTGCGACGGTGATGGCGCTGAACACTTTGGTGGAGGGGTTCTTCCCCAATAGCGCGGACGGCGCGGTGTTATTGCTGAATGCGCTGCTCGGGGTTGGTACCGCTTTGGCGCCGGTGCTCGTCGCGTTGTTCGCCGGTTTTGGCATCTGGTGGGCATTGCCGCTGCTTGTGATGGTGCTGATGGCCGTGCTGCTGTCCGGTACGTTGCTGGCGCCGCTGACGCTGCCGTACAACGCCGCCAGCTCCGGCGGCCTGCCGGGCCGGTTCTGGTTCTATGCCGCCGCGGTGCTGCTTTATGGCGTGGTCGAAACGCTCTGCGGCAATTGGGCGACGCTCTATCTTTCCACGGAGAGGCGAGTGCCCGCGGGCGATGCGGCATTCGCGCTCACCGCGTTCTGGGTGATGGTCACGTTGGGTCGTTTGCTTATCGCTGTCCTCGATCGTTTCGTTGCCGCACGTTGGATCTATTTGGCGCTGCCCGTCGTTCTGGCCGGCGCTTTTCAGTTGATCGCCCAGGCTGGGGGCGCGGCAAGCGGGATTGGCGCGTTCGCGGTGGCGGGACTGGCGTGTTCCGCCTTCCTGCCATTCAGCATCAGTTTCGCCGGCACGGAGTTTCCGCGTCAGGCCGCGACGATGTCGGGAGCGTTGATCGCGTTCTATCAGGTCGGGTACGGTGTCGCCGCCTTTGGCGTCGGTCCGCTGCGGCAACTCGCCGGCATGGCTTATTCCTCCATGTATTCCGGCGGCAGCCTTGTCGCTCTGGCACTCGCGATCGCGGCGGTCCAGTTGGTTCGCGGTCACACCGGCTCGCGAGGGATCAGCTGAAATCCATTGTCGACAGCGCACGGTCCAACGTATCGACGATGCGGTTGCATTCGGCGCGGGTTATGACCAAGGGCGGACACAGAGTGATTGTGTTGCCGTATCGACGTCCACCGCCGCCGCGCCCGACGAGCAGGCCGTTCGCCCGGCAAAAGTCGACGATCGCCGTGATCTTCGAGGCGTCCACCGGTTCTTTCGTCGCGCGGTCCTTCACCAACTCCATCCCGAGCAGCAGCCCCTTGCCCCGCACGTCGCCGACGACCTTGTGCCGCATCAGGCTGGTCAGCCCGTCGAACAAATATTTGCCCATCTCCGCCGCGCGATCGGTGAGATGTTCGGCTTCCAGGATTTCGATGTTGCGCAAAGCGACCGCTGCGGCCACCGCATGTCCTCCATACGTGTTCACCTGGGCGACCTGCCGGTTGTCCGCCGGATCGCCATAAAAACTATCGAACACGGCGTTCTTCACCATCGTCGCGGCGATCGGCATGTAAGCGCTGGAAATGCCCTTGGCGAGCGCGACGATATCGGGCGAGACGCCGTAGTGCTGGTGCGCGAACATCTTGCCGGTGCGGCCGAAGCCGTTGATCACCTCGTCCACGTGCAACAGGATGCCGTATTTGCGGCAAATGGCTTCGACTTCGGGCAAGTATTCGTCGGGTGGCACAGCGACTCCAACACCGCTCATGATCGGCTCCACGAGCACTTCGGCCACGGTCTCCGGCCCCTCGCCGAGGATCGTGGTTTCCATGTTTTTGACGCATGCCAGGCCGCAGCTCGGGTAGCTCAGGCCGAACGGACAGCGATAGCAGTAAGGCGGCGCGACATGCACGAAGTCGCCTGAGAACGGCTCGAACTTCGCCTTGCGTTCGCCCATGCCGCCGGCATCCAGAGTGGCGAGCGTGGTGCCGTGATAGGCGAAATATCGGCTGATGGTTTTGAAACGATATTCGCCGGGATATTCGTGCTTCATGTACTGGCGGGCGATCTTGAACCCCGCCTCGTTCGCTTCCGAGCCGGAATTGACGAAGTAGGTGTGATAGCCGCCGCCCATCAATCCATTGACCTTGTCGCCCAGAGCGGCGGCGGGCGCGTTCATCGCGGTGTGCGGAAAGTACGACAACTGCCGCATCTGCTCGGCCGCCACGTCGGCGAGTTCGAACCGGCCATAGCCGATGTTCACGCACCAAAGCCCAGCCATGGCGTCGAGGTAGGCTGTGCCGTCGGCATCGAAGATGGTGGAGCCTTGGCCTCCGGTGACGACCATCTGTTTGGCTTCCAGCGTTTTGTGCTGGACGATCGGGTGCAGGACGTTTTTCAGGTCCTGTTGAACCACGGCTTCGCGCAAAGCTGGATCGGGGCTGTTGGTGAGCGACATGGCTGCCTCTTGGGGGTTTTCGGCGATAGGCGCCTGGAGGACCCAACCTCGCGCGCCGGATGCGGAAGATCAACCGGACCCCTCTCATCGGATCGGGGTCGACAGAACCGGACAATCGGCGATCCGCGAATGCTGGCCGCGGCGGGAATCATTGTACCCGAACCTCGTCGGGCTTTGGGGTTTCGATGCCCAAGGAAAGCATAATTCACCACGAAGCACACGAAGCCACGAAGCACACGAACGATAGCTACACTCATCTTCGTGTGCTTCATGACTTCGTGGTGAAACAGCCTTTTCCTGGCCCCGCTTGCGGCACGGCGTGGCGATGGATGTTTGGCTCGGCGCCAGCTCGGTGGCCGGCCACCACGTGGTTGAGCGTATCAGTTACCATTTTCGCCGGTGTCCGACTCGTGACCGATTGCATAGACTGGCCAACGGCCCGTTCGATGCGAGTCGCTCTTCAGCCAGGAGCACAATCACATGGCCAAACCACTCCCGTCCCGGGCACCACGCCCCGACCGCTGCGAGGAGGCGGTGCTCGAGTTCGTCGAAGCTTTGCTCGATGACTTCTTCAGCGATTCGGACAACGAGGATTCCTACCAGCGACTGATTCGCGGTGGCGGAGAGGCCGGCGCTAAGGCTGGCGAGACAGTCTCCCATACATCGATTGAACTATCGGACGACGGCGAGCTGGCGCTGGACCAGCACGTTGGATCGCCGGACCTGCTAGTGGCGATCACTCATCCGCGGTTCAGTGCGAAAATCGCCGCCAGTTACGATGCCTCGACCGCGGCAGTAACGGATGCGCGGATCGTCAGCATCACCGGGGACCGC
>JBEKGV010000016.1:0-14113 GCA_050012615.1 Acetobacteraceae bacterium
ATCGCCCGTGGAGCTGCCGGCGAAGATCTTGATGCCGCATATTCCACGGAAAAGCTCGAGTTTCGCAAGTTCGGGAATATTGGTTTTGGTGCCGCCGACGTAAAGCCCCATGTCGCACCATGCGACACTCTCCACATACTCCTGTTTCCAGGCGAGTTTCTCGGCATCGACGATGGATGGGCTGGTGTTAGGCATATCGAACACGGCCGCCAGTCCGCCTAGCACGGCGGCTCGCGTGCCGGTCGGGATCGTCTCGACCGTTTTGTCTCCGGGATCGCGCAGATGCACGTGCGGATCGATCAGGCCGGGCAACACGTGCAGCCCCTTGGCATCGATCACCTCAACGGCGGTCGCCGAGGCCGGTACGCCAAAAGCTGCGATCCGGCCGTCTCGGACGCCGACATCGGTGACTTCCTGGCCCCAGGGGAGGACACAGATCCCGTCGCGGATCAGTAAATCGTAATGCTCGGCCATGGTGGTTCTCCTCGTGGCGCGATGCGGCGGAGTGCTGGCGTTGGCGGCCGACTCGAGGGGCCGGGCGATCTCGAGCGGACGTTGCGGCAGACGTGCCGCCGCATCAACCCCGGTGGTGAGCACAATCGGCGGTGTGTCAGCCGGAGTCCGCTTCAGGACCTCGATCGAAGCGCATCCACGCTCCAGGGCCCACCGCCTTCCAACGCGATGAAGAGGAAGATGAAACAATAAAGCACCGCGGCATCGCCGCCATTGACCAGGGGGAAAAAGCTTTTCGGAAAATGGAACATGAAGTAGGCGACCGCCATTTCACCCGAAGCGATGAATGCGGCCGCGCGGGTAAACAGACCGATCGCCACGAGCACACTCGCCACGATTTCGATTACGCCGGCCACCCCCAGAATTCCAAAGACCTGAAACGCCGCGGGACTGGGCGCGGGAAAGCCAAAATATTTGCTAAGCCCGTGTTCCAGGAAGAGCAGCCCCACGACAATGCGCAGGACGCTGAGCAGGCGTGGCGACCATGCCGCTCGGAACGATTCACTGACCATTCGCCCAGTCCCCCCTGATCACGCGCGTTTTCCAGCAGCAGGGTCTGGAGGGGCGCGCTGGTTGCCACTCCATCACCTTTTTGGCTGCGTCACAATCGGACCCGCGGCGTGCGGGGAGTCAGGCCTTCACCAGGGGACAGGCGCCCTCGGATAGCGGCCGCCACGCTTCCTCGGCCGGAGTCGTCGCGACCAGTTTATACAGATCCCATTCATGCCTACTTTCGGAGGGCTTCTTGACTTCAAACAGGTAAACCGGGTGGATCTTTCGCCCATCCTCCCGAATGCGGCCGGGACCAAAACAATCGTCGTCGGTGGGGATCGCTTTCATGCGAGCCACCGTCGCCGCGCCATCCGCTTTCGCCGCCGCGGCTCCCATCGACGTAACCGCCTTCAGGTAGTGAAGAGTGCAAGAGTAATTCCCGGCCTGCGACATGTTCGGCCACAGTTTTACTTTGTCCTTGATCCGATCTTGAAACGATCTCGTGCGGTCGTTCAGGTCCCAGTAATAGGTCTCCGACAGCCGCAACCCTTGCGCCATGTCCAGTCCCATCGCGTGCACGTCGGTCGAATAGGCGATCAGCGCCGCCAGGTTCATCGTCGTCTGCACGCCGAACTCGTGCGCCTGTTTGACGATGTTGACGAGGTCGGTGCCGGCGCCGGCGATGCCGAGGATTTTGGCGCCCGATGCCTTCGCCTCCACCAGCGGCGCGGAGAAGTCCGAGGTGTCGGGGAACGGGTAGAGGCGCGCACCCATGATTTTGCCGCCGGCGGACTCCACGAAGCGGGTGGTGTCGCGTTGGAACGCGAGGCCGGCCGCGTAATTCGGGGTGATGAAGAACCACGTGTCGCCGCCGGCCTTCACCATGGCGCCTCCCGTCGAGCGCGCTTCCATGTAGGTGTCGTAGACCCAATGGATCGTATTGGGCGTGCAGGCTTTTCCGGTAAGGTCCGAGGTCGCGGTGCTGGTCGGCACGAAGACCTTATTGCGGTCTTTGCAGATCGCGGTGATCGCCAGGGCGACCGCGGAGGATGCACCATCCTGAATGAAATCGACACCGTCCTGATCGATCCACTGCTTCACGATCGCCGCGCCGACGTCCGGCTTGTTTTGATGATCGGCGGTCAACACGTCGACGTCGAATCCGCCCGCGGCGAATTCCTGTATGGCCTGACGCGTGCAGGCGATGCTGGTTGGTCCGTTCACATCACGATACACGCCAGATTGATCGTTGATGACCCCGATGCGGACGATCGGCCTCGTTTGGGCACGGGCGCGGCGGCCGGGGAGAATGGGCACAAAAGCGGCGGCGGTCGCGGCGTCGAGCATGGTCCGGCGGGTGATTTTCATGATTGGACGTCTCCCGTTTTCTGCACCTGTTGACGGCGCTTTGTGAAGCCGATCGGCGCGTCGCTTCGTGCCACCGGCCTAAGTCGTTCATCGCAACGACGCGGCCGGCCACCGCCGGACATCGTCAGTTGCTTCTTATACCCGGTCCGCGACGGAACCTTGGTCATGTGGGGCAAAGGAAAGAATATTTCACCACCAAGTCAGGAAGCACACGAAGGTAAGAAATCAACGATAGCAGCATGCCTTCTTCGTGTGCTTCCTGACTTCGTGGTGAAATACTCTTTTCTTCGGCTTGAAACCCCAATTTCCGATGGGGTTTGGGTATACAACAATCCATCGGAACGGTCGTGCGCCGGCGCACGGGCCCTCACACCAGTCGCACCAGCCGATCGAATTCGGCCACGCTCAATGTCTCCGCCCGCCGGTCGGGGGCGATGCCGGCGCGAGAAAGTAACGCCTCGCCGCCAAGCGGTTTCAGTGCTCCGCGGAGCATTTTGCGGCGCTGGCCGAATGCCGCGGCGGTCAGCCGCTCCATCGCCGCGAACAACGCGGGCTCGGGCTGCACCGCGTGCGGCGTCAGCACCACCACGGCAGACGATACTTTTGGCGGCGGCACGAACGCTTCGGGTGGCAGCCGCACCGCGATATGGCTGTCGCAAACCCATCCCGCCACCACGGACAACCGCCCATAGGCCCGGGTTCCCGGCGCGGCGACGATTCGCTCGGCGACCTCGCGCTGGAACATCAGGGTCATGCGCTCATAAGCGCCGGCCTGGCGGAGCCAGCGCACCAACAGCGGCGAGGCAACGTTATACGGCAGATTGGCGATGATCTGTCTGGGCCTTGGCACGAGGTCCGGCAGATCGACGGCCAGCGCGTCCGCCTCGATGACGGTCAGCCTACCGTCAGTCGTCGAGGCCAAATCGTTCATCGCGGCCACCGCGCGGCGATCCAGCTCAATCGCTACGATCTTCGCCGCGCGACTCGCCAGCAAAGCCCGTGTCAGTCCGCCAGGCCCGGGGCCGACCTCAATCACGTGGCGATTATCCAGCTCGCCGGCGGCACGGACGATTCGCGCGGTCAGGTTGCCATCGAGCAGGAAATGCTGGCCCAGAGAATGCCGCGCATCCAGCCCGTGTGCGGCGATGACCTCCCGCAACGGCGGGAATCGGGAGGTGTCAGAGACCATGATGTAACGTAATCTCGCCCGGGTTGCATCGGCACGTTGGGTGCCGCAGAAACGCGCCATGCGTTTTCACAACGTGCCCACGAGGCTCGACCGGTACATTTTCCGTCAGCTCTTCTGGGGACTGATCGCGGTCACCACTGGGCTGACGGCGCTGATCTGGCTGACGCAATCGCTCCGGTTTATCGAGCTGGTGGTGAATCGCGGCCTCTCCATGCTGGTGTTCATGCAATTGACCGGGCTGCTGATCCCCAGCTTCATCGCGGTCATCCTACCCATCACCACCTATGTGGTGATCCAGTTCATGTATAACCGGTTGTCCGGCGACCGCGAGATAACCGTTATGCGCGCGGCCGGCTTGTCACCCTTCTCACTGGCGCGCCCGGCCCTCGCGGTGGCGCTGCTCGCGACAATCGCTGGCTATTGGCTCAATCTTTACGTCGTGCCCTCCACCCTCGCGTCGTTTCGGGAGTTCCAATGGGAAATTCGTAACAAGGTCGCGGCGTTCCTGCTCCAAGAAGGTGTGTTTACCGCGATTTCCGATAAGCTCGTGGTCTACATCCGCAGCCGGAAGCCCGACGGGTCGTTGCGCGGCATTCTGGTCGACGACGCGCGTGACCCCGCTGTTCATGCCACGATCCTGGCCGAGTCCGGCCAGTTGCTGGAGGGCGCCAATGGCCCGCGCGTTCTCCTGATCAACGGCAGCCGGCAGGAAATCGACCGTCAGACCGGCCGGCTCAATATGCTGACTTTCACGGAGAACGAGATCGACCTCGGCGATGCTTCCGGCCCGGAGGCCGCCCGCCCGCCGGATATGTCCGAAGTCAGCACCGCGGCGCTACTGCACCCGCACCCGGTGTTCGAGCGGGACATACCGAAATGGATCGCCGAGGGGCACAAACGGCTCGCGGGGCCATTGGCCTCGATCTCTTACGCGCTTGTCGCACTGGTTTCCGTGTTGACAGGTTCGTTCCAGCGGCATGGCGGGTTTATCCGCCCGTTCGTTTCTGTCCTTGCCGTTGTGCTGCTGGTCGCTTTTGGGCTGACCATCGACGGCCTCGCGGCGCGCGACAATGCCCTGATTCCGCTGATCTGGGGGCGCACGGTGCTGCCGGGAATCGTCTGTGCCATCGTGTTGTTCGTGCCTGTGCGCTGGCGGTTTCGCATTTCGGCGCGCCCCTCTGAACCAACCGCCGAGGCGGCCGCCGAGTGACGCTCACCATCACCCTGTCGCGCTATATCGCCCGGCAGTTCGTCAGCACCATCGTCGCGGCGTGGATGGCGCTGTCTGCGCTTGTGGCGATGTTCGATTTCATCGAGTTGCTGCGCCGGTCCGCCAGCAAGCCGGATGCGACCTTCGGGATCGTCAGCGAGATCGCGGCTTTGCGCATTCCGTTCATCATGATTCAGATTCTGCCGTTCGCCGTCCTTCTGGCTGGGCTGCTATGCTTCTGGCGTCTGACGCGAACATCCGAACTGATCGTCGCCCGCGCGGCCGGAGTTTCGGCCTGGGAATTTCTGACCGTGCCGACTCTGTGCGCTCTGCTGATCGGCGCGACGACGACGGTCGCCCTGAGCCCGCTGTCGTCGGCGATGCTGTCACGGGCCGAGGCGCTGGAGACAGCCTACATCCAAACCGGCGGCGGACCATTGGCGTTGAACGGCGGCCAGCTGTGGTTGCGGCAGTCCGATCACGAACTCTTCCCGAAGGGGGTCGCTATCATTCACGCCAACAGCGTCGCGCTGCGCGATGAGCGGTTGACCACCGGGCAGGTCAGTGTGTTCCGGCTGGATGACAGCGACCATCTGCTGGCGCGCGTCGAGGCCACCAATGGCGTGCTGGCCGCGCGGCATTGGGAGTTCGACAATGCCCGCACCCTCCGGCCGGACCAGTTGCCCGATCCGCCCAGGGAAATGCGGCTGCCGACGGATTTGACGGTGACCCGGGTACAGGACAGCTTTGCATCACCCGATACGCTTTCAGTGTGGGAGCTTCCGGATTTCATCTCCTTGTTGGAACGATCGGGATTTTCATCGGTCCGCCACCGGTTGCATTTCCAATCGTTGCTGGCGCTGCCCCTGCTGTGCGCGACGATGGCTCTCGTCGCGGCAGGCTTTTCCATGCGTACGACCCGCCGTGGCGGCGTGGCGAAGATGATCGGCGGCGGCGTGTCGGTTGGCTTCGCACTATTCGTGATCTCAAAGGTCGCCGAGGAATTTGGCCAATCCGGCGCGCTTCCGGTGATCCTCGCGGCCTGGGCTCCGGCGGCGGCCGGTCTCATGTTCGCGGTGGCCGTTCTGTTGCATACGGAAGACGGCTGAGCATGCGGGTTCCAGCCCTTGTGACGGAAACGCTCGCGTCCTCGCGGCGTGACCTGGTTGCACCGAGGCGGTTGGGTAAATGACACGGATGGACCAATGGGCACGTCTGCTCGCGATTTTACTGGTCACCGTTGCGCTGGGGCCCGGTCGTGCGTGGGCGCAGGCGGGCCAACCTGCCGCATCGGCGCAGCCCGGCAAACCAGCGGCCTCAGGGTCGTCGGTTCCGGCGGTTCGGAACGAGCCGGTGACCTTCACCGCCGACGAGGTCGAATATGACCGCGACCACTCACTGGTTATCGCACGAGGCCACGTCGAGGCGTGGCAGGCCGGCCGGGTCGTTCGGGCCGATCAAATGACGTTCAATCGTGAAACCGGCGTCGTGGTGGCGACCGGCAATGTTGTGCTGGTGGAAGCCGACGGTCAGGTGATGTTCGCCGAGTACGCTGAGCTGACCCGCGACATGAGTCAGGGCATCCTGAAGACGGTCCGCGGCGTGTTGGATCACAATGGGAAGTTGGCGGCGAATGGCATGCGCCGTACCGGCGGGGCGTTGAACGAACTATCGCGGGTGGTTTATTCCGCTTGCGATCTTTGCAAGGACGATCCGACCCGGCCGCCGCTGTGGGAGATCCAGGCAGCGTCGGCGGTGCAGGACACCGAGCATAAAACGATCGAATACCACGACGCCACGATGCTGATGGATGGGATTCCGGTCGCTTATACGCCATTTCTGATGCATCCCGACCCCTCGGTGCCGCGGCAGTCTGGCATTCTGCCGCCGGTATTCGGTACCACATCCAGTATCGGCGCATTTTACGGACAACCTTACTACTGGGTGATCGACGGCCAATCCGACGCGACGTTCATTCCGTTCATGTCGACACGGGGAGGGCCGGTGATCGATACCCAATACCGTCGCCGGTTCAACGACGGGACCTTATTCGTGAATCTCTCGGGAGGGTACGAGAACAGCTCCTTCCAAGGCAGTCTTGGCACCCGCGGGCAATTCGCGATCGACGATACCTGGCGTTGGGGCTTCGATATCAACCGCGCGTCTTCGAGCAATTATGTGCTCGATCAACACATTATCCTCGGACTGGCGGGCGACTCGAACATCCTGCCCAGTACTATTTATTTGGAGGGGTTCGGCGAAGGATCCTATTCACGGGTCGACGTCAAAGCCTACCAGGGGCTTATTTCCCAGGTCGCGACTGCTCGTTTGCCGTTGGTATTGCCTCGCTACGAGTACAGCTTCGTCGGCGAGCCGGACAGTCTCGGCGGAACAACGTCGGTGGATGCTGGCGCGTTCAACGTGATCCGGGACGTAGGCACGAACACACAGCGTGCCAACCTGAGCGCGACCTGGGAGCGGCCGTTCGAAGGATCGGTGGGTGATCTTTGGAAGATCACGTTCCATGGCGATTCAGCCGCGTACAATGCCTCACAGTTCAATGAGTCACCAAATTACGGCCTTCGTCATAACATTGACACCGCTCAGGGGCAGGCAGGCGTGGCGGTGGATTTTAGTTGGCCATGGATGCGCGATAGTGGGGACTGGGGAACGCAACTGATTGAGCCGAGGCTGCAGCTTGTCGTGCAGCCCAGAACAGGGGACAGTCAGATCGCGAAGATTCCGAACGAAGACAGTCTGGAGTTCGAGTTTTCCGATGCCAACCTGTTTGGCTTCAACCGCTTCACGGGAATAGATCGGCTGGAGGGCGGCACACGGCTCAACGCCGCGCTGCATAGCGCATGGTATCTGGGAGGGACGTTGCTCGATGCTTTTATCGGTCAGTCGTACCAAACAGCGACGGACAACCTGTTCCCGGCGCTGTCGGGATTGCACGATCCGGTCTCTGACATCGTCGCTCGAGTGTCGTTTACTCCCTCGAAATGGCTTGACCTTACCTATCGTACCCGGCTGGACAAGGACACTCTCACGACCCGCATGATCGATGCCACGGCGGCAACGGGCACCGACAAATTCCGCCTGACCGGCGGTTATCTTTATACCACGTTTGATCCATATTATTTTTACGATGCCCCGCTGCCGCCACCGGAGACGACACCGCCAAGTTCGGGGGTTTATTTCCCGCGCAACGAGGTCACCTTGGCGGTATCCAGCAAGTGGGATCATTACCGCTTCACAATTACCGCCCGGCGTAACCTCGCGAACAACGAGATGATCTACGTCGGCGCTACCGCCGCTTATGAAGACGAGTGTTTTATCCTGGACGTTCGCCTGACCCGGCGGTACACGTCGCTGTTGGGCGACACCGGTTCGACGGCGCTGCTATTTTTCTTTACGTTTAAGACGATCGGCAGTTTCGGCTATCGCGCGATCTGATACGGGGTGACGTCTATGACAACCATCAACGGGACGTTTGTTCGGGCGCATTGCCCTCTGGTGCCAAGGTCTTTGCCGCCACTGGCGATACGGATCGCCATTGCCGCATGCCTTGTGCTGACGGCCGTCGCGCCATCCCTTGCGCAACCGCGGCCGAGGGGGACAACCGCCGGCAACCCGCCGCCAGCCGGAGCTACCTCCGCTGAAACGCCGCCGGCCGGAATCCCGCTACCAGGAATGCGGA
This sequence comes from Acetobacteraceae bacterium, assembly GCA_050012615.1. Taxonomy (GTDB): domain Bacteria; phylum Pseudomonadota; class Alphaproteobacteria; order Acetobacterales; family Acetobacteraceae; genus Rhodopila. The sequence continues at coordinate 8,473 of JBEKGV010000016.1, forward strand.
TCGTGGCAGTCGTCAACGGAGACGTGATCACGAGCGGGGACGTCGAAAATCGCGCACGCTTATTCGCTCTGTCCACCGGACTACCAACTACGAACGACGTGCTCGATCGGTTGAAGACTCAGATCGCCAACCAGCTCGTCGATGAAAGGCTGCGTCTGCAGGAGGCTCAGCGGCGCAAAGTCGTCGTGCCCGACAAGCAAATCGCCGGTGCCATTCATGACATCGAGCAGCGCAACAACATGGCCGAAGGCGTTCTGCGCGACAAACTGGCGACCCTGGGCGTTAGCGTTCGCACGCTGATCGACCAAATTCGCGCGCAGCTGGCCTGGACCCAGGTGTTGCGCGAACAATTGGCCGATCGGATTAACATTACCGACGCCGAGATCGACGATCAGATGCAATTGCACGAGCGGCAATTGGGCAAGCCAGAATATAGGGTCGGCGAGATTTTCATTCCGGTCGACGATCCAGCGAACATCTCCGACGCCCAGAGGTTCGCCGAAACGGTAATCGGGGAGCTGCGGTCCGGCGCGGCGTTCTCAGCAGTCGCCGCGCAGTTCAGCCAGACCCAGACCGCACTGGAAGGGGGCGAGCTTGGCTGGATGCAACCCGATCAGCTTGACCCGCAGGTGGCGCGCCTGATCGTGGAGATGCCGGTGGGAGCCATCAGCAATCCGGTGAAGGTGCCCGGCGGGTTCGACATCGTCACGTTGCAGGGCAAGCGCGAAGTCGGCCGCGACATGGGCACGTTCGTCACATTGCGCCAGGTCTTTCTGCCGTTCACGGAAACGCTTGATCCACAACATCCAACCGATCAGCAGCGCCAGGCGTTGGAAAAGACGCGTGCGATATCCGCCGGCACCAAAGGCTGCGCGCAAATGGAACAGGTCGCGAAAACCAATCCGTCGGTCCGTCCGGTCGATCCGGGCGACGTGCGGATTGAGACGGTGAACCCGCCGGCGTTCCGGGACCTGCTGACCCGTCTTCCAATAGGGGAGGCGAGCCAACCGCTGGTCGCCTCCGACGGCATCGCGGTGGTCGTGGTATGCTCGAGGGAACAGAAGAACACCGCGATCCAAACGAAAGAAGATGTGCGTCGGCGGCTGGTTACCGAACGAGTCGATATGGCGTCACGACAATTGATGCGCGACCTCCGGCGGAAGGCCATGATCCAGAGATTCGATCACGCGGTGTGATAAACGCGGCTTAACCGACTCCCTCCAGCCGCACGCCCGGATGGAAATGCGCGTAAACGCGGCGAGCGATCTCCTTGTTGATTCCAGGAGCGGCCTCCAGGTCGCCCAGACCCGCCATCTTCACGCCGCGGGCGGATCCGAAATGGTTGAGCAACGCGCGCTTACGGGCCGAGCCTATCCCCTGAACCTCGTCCAGTTCGCTTTGCCGGATCGCCTTCGAACGGCCGGCGCGATGTGTTGTAATTGCGAAACGATGCGCCTCGTCGCGAATGCGCTGCAGGAAGTACAACACCGGATCGCGCAGCGGTAATTGAAACGGCTCCATGCCGTCGGTGTGCAGCCATTCGCGTCCGGCGTCCCGGTCCGGTCCTTTCGCGATCGCCACCAATTTCACGTCGGAAACACCAAGTTCGTCCAGCACACTTCGCGCCGCTGACAATTGGCCTGCTCCACCATCGATCAGTACGATGTCGGGCCAGTCCGACGCGGGAGCACCGTCCGCTTGCTCCTTCAATCCTCGGGAGAAGCGGCGTGTCAGCATCTCCTTCATCATGGCGAAGTCATCGCCCGGAGCGATCGGACCGCGAATGGCGAATTTGCGATAGGCCGCTTTGACGAAGCCTTCAGGCCCCGACACGATCATCACGCCGTACGGATTGGTGCCCATGATGTGGGAGTTGTCGTAGACCTCGATCCGTTCCGGTGGCGCATCCATACCGAACAGCCGGGCGACACCTTCCAGTAGCCTCGCCTGGCCGGCGGACTCGGCCAGTTTGCGTTCCAGCGCTTCGCGCGCGTTGATTTCGGCGTGCTGGATGACGGCATGTTTTTCACCTCGCCGCGGCACGACGATTTCGACCTTGCGTCCGGCTTTGAGCGTCAGTGCTTCCGCGACGAGATCCTGTTCCGGAAGCTCGTGATTGATCAGCACACATGGCGGCGGCGGTTTGTCATCGTAAAACTGGGCGATAAACGCGCTGAGGACTTCAGGCGCTTCCTCGGCGCGCGTGTGGGACGGGAAGAATGCGCGGTTGCCGTTGTTGCGGCCGCCGCGGACGAAGAACACCTGCACGCAGGTTTGACCGGCGATCTGGAATGCGGCGATGACGTCGGCATCTTCGAGACTCGCGGGGTTCACCACGTCGTTGCCCTGCACGAATGTCAGCGCGCGAATGCGGTCACGGACAGCCGCGGCGCGCTCGAACTCCAATGCTTCAGCGGCGTGTTCCATTTCGCCGGCGAGTTCCTGTTGCACCATGCCGGATTTGCCGGCCAGAAACGTTTTGGCCTGACTGACCAGCTTTCCGTACTCGGCTTCTTCGATGCGTCCGACACAGGGGCCGGAACAACGTTTGATCTGATACAGCAAGCACGGCCGGGTGCGATTGGCGAACACGGTGTCGGCGCAGGACCGCAACAAAAATACCCGTTGCATGGCCGTCACGGTTTGATTGACCGCCCAGGCGGAGGCGAACGGTCCATAGTAGGAGCCTTTACGCAAACGGGCGCCGCGGTGCTTGGCGATCTGCGGATAAGGATGATCTTCCGTCAGCATCAGCCACGGATAGGACTTGTCGTCCCGCAGCACGATGTTGAACCGCGGCTTGAGGCGCTTGATGAGGTTCGCCTCGAGCAGCAGCGCCTCGGCCTCGGTATGGGTGGTGATGACTTCCATGGCGGCGGTCTCGGAGACCATGCGCCGCAATCGCTCCGACAGGCGGCCGATCTGGGTGTAGGACAACACCCGGCGCTTCAGGCTGCGAGCCTTGCCGACGTAAAGCGCGTCGCCTTTGTGGTCGAGCATCCGATACACGCCAGGATTGGCGGGCATGGTGGCCATCGCGGCCTCGATCACGGCGACGCCTTTTGGGGGCGGTGCTGGGTCCGTGGGCGGTTCCGGCTCCGTGGGGATCATGCGAGCAGTTTACCGCTTCTCGTGGTGCCGAGGGGAGGGGGAGGCGGGGGCCAATTACATACCAGCCTTGGTTGTCAGAACGGATCGAGAGCGCTCGTGCCGAGACAGGTGCCGTCCGAAACCCCCCTTGTCATTTCTCAAATCGCGAGCGATGCGGTCTGTGTCAATGGGTTACCGGATCATCCACTGAAACTGTGGATAACCCTGTCGAAAAGGTTTTTGACAACCGCATGAAGGCGGCGGTTTGCCTGGGTTTCCTAAGAATTGCCAAAAATTTAGGCGTTAAATAAGTTATTGATTCAACGCCCATTTTTCCACGATGCTGGCTTCTGATCGAAGCCAATAAGGCCGAAATCACGAGGAATCGCCGTTCGGCCAAGGGCTGTGATCAGTTTCCTTGGCGCCGCTCGATTTCGACACCCGCCGAGGTCGAGTCAGGGAAAACATCCAGCTTCTCCACCCGGACACGAGCCAGGTGCACCCTCGGATCACTAAGGCACGCTTCGGCGATCCGTTCAGCCAGCGTTTCAACCAATCGGACGTGCCCGGTGGCGACAATCCGGCGCACCGCATTGGCCACCTGCTCGTAGTCCACGACCCTGGTGAGCTCGTCACGGCCAACGCCGGTGCGGGATATCGGGCGCGCTCCGTCATCCTCCACGCCCAAATCGACGTTGATCCGTATCCGTTGGGTGGCCTCGTGCTCGGGTGGATGCACCCCGATGCTGGCCTGCAGCACCATGTCGCGGAGAAACACGTGGCGGAGGCCGCGGGTGGCATCGGCGATGCGTTGCGTATCCATGAGGTCTCCTGGGGTTTACGCCATGGCGGCGCCATCGAGGCCCCCGTCCGGAACGATCATCTGGCCGGTCATCGACGTCAGCGCAAGGATGGCGATGGAAGCGCGGGCCGCTTCCTCGGGGGCGGCGTCCCGGGAGGCCGGTCCTGGCGCGATGCCGTTGACGCGGATCCGCGGGGCGAGCGCCAGTGCCATGGTCTGGGTCAGTGTCCAAAGCGCTGCTTTCGACAGCGTGTAGGAGACCAGATGCGGGCAGAGGCGCTGATCGAGGAGATTGATCACGACCCCCTCATGCGGCGGCGACAGTGCTCTGGCGAATTGTTGGATCAGAACGAAGGGCGCGCGCAGATTTGTTTGGATATGCATGTCCCAGGTCGCACGGCTCGCGTCGTCCCACGAATCCCGTTCGATCGTGCTCGCGGCGTTGATCAATACGCCGATCGGGCCGATTGCCTCGCTGGCTCGACCAAGCAACGCCGCGGTCTGGTCTTCGTCAGACAAATCGGCAGGCAGGATGATCGCGCCGGCGGGAAAGTCCTCGTCGATTTCCGGATGGCATTGCAAGGCGATCGAGAAGCCGGCCTCCGCGAGTGCACGAGCCATGGCGCTTTGCCTGGGCCCGCCAGTAATCAGCGCGGCGCGAGGAATGGTGTCAGGAATCGAAAACTTCATGGTCCCCGGCGGCGCATCCCAGAACGTCCCCCGGGCCGTCCGCCCCGTTTGCTCGGGTCGTAGCCGCCACCTCCCGGTCCCATCGGTTCCGGCGTTCGATCGCGTTTCGGCCGCAGGCTCGCGCTCGCCCTGGGCGGCGGCTCGAGGCCGAGGTCCAGGGCCTCCAGGCGCTTGATTTCGTCGCGCAGCCGGGCGGCGTCCTCGAATTCCAGGTCGGCGGCGGCGGCACGCATGCGCTTTTCCAGATCGGCGATGGCGGATTTGAGGTCTTTGCCGACGAATTCGGCAATGCCAGCGTCCTTGACCGGAGCGACAGTGACGTAGTCCTGCTCGAATACGCTCTCCAACACCTTGCCGATCTTGTTGCGCACCGATTGAGGCGTGATGCCGTGGTCCTCGTTCCAGGTGCGTTGTTTGTTGCGGCGGCGTTCGGTTTCCTCGATCGCGGCACGCAACGAGCGGGTCATGGTGTCGGCATACAGGATCACCCGGCCGTCAATGTTGCGGGCGGCGCGGCCGATGGTCTGGATCAACGAGGTTTGCGAACGGAGAAAACCTTCCTTGTCAGCGTCCAGAATCGCCACCAGAGCACATTCCGGAATGTCCAGACCTTCTCGCAAGAGGTTGATCCCGACCAACACGTCGAACACGCCGAGCCGCAGGTCGCGGATGATCTCGATGCGCTCCAGCGTGTCGATATCGGAATGGAGATAGCGGACCTTGACGCCGTGCTCGGTCAGGTAGTCGGTCAGGTCCTCGGCCATGCGCTTGGTAAGGGTGGTTACCAGAACGCGGCCTCCGGCGGAGGTGACCGCGCGACATTCGGCGAGCAGATCGTCGACCTGATGTTCCACCGGACGCACTTCCGTGACCGGGTCGATCAGGCCGGTGGGACGGATGACCTGCTCGGCGAACACGCCGGCGGTGCGTTCCATTTCCCACGGTCCGGGCGTGGCGGAGACGAAGATCGACATGGGACGAAAGCGTTCCCATTCCTCGAACTTCAGCGGACGATTGTCGATGCAGGACGGCAGGCGGAAGCCGAACTCCGACAGGATG
>JBEKGV010000017.1:0-14098 GCA_050012615.1 Acetobacteraceae bacterium
ACCGGTCATCACCGACCCGCCCATGTGAACGCTGACGGACCCGGGTGCTGGCTTCTCGCAGCAGGACGGGCCGTCGAGTGGCGGTGAATTCGCGCATCCGGCCAGCAGCGCACCCAACAGCAGCAATCGAAGCAACAGGTTCATTGGGGCAGTAAGAGCCAGGACCGGCCGGATCGCGCAAGCGATTTCAATCCGATCGGTCTCCCGGTGCGAAAACTCCGCGGACCCCGCCGTCACTCCTGCCGCTGGCCGGTCTGGATTGGGATCCAGATTTCCACGTGGCCCAGTCCGGTGTTGGCGTCAAAGTCGTCGGAGTAACGTTCGAAGTTCGGCGTATCGGCGATCCGGTGACCGGATGCCGGCAGCCACTGCTCCATGATCGTACGCCACGTCATGGGGATGCCCGAGATATGACCGTTGTGCCGGAACACCAGATAGCTTTGCGCGGGGATCCGCACGCTGCTCAATTCGGGAGGAAGGTCCGTGACACTGGACACCGCGACACCGCACAGATAATCGTAATGACCTGTCTCGTCGAAGTCGCAGCACACGCCATACGCCATCCGGTCCACTCGCCGGGAAATGGTACCGATATATGGTCCGAACCGCTGCCACTGCATGGGAATGCCGGCGATCGTTTCAATCGAATAACGCGCGCGCAAGCCAGCGATCAGCAATTGTCCGCCCAGTTCCCGGCGCGGTTCTTCCAGGTTCATCGTCATGGTTTCAGTCATTGTGATTGGCTCCACGAGTTCGAGTTGATCCAGATTGCCACGCGAACGAACCGCTTCGGGCGTCACCCCGAACTGGTCGCGAAACGCCCGCGTGAACGCCTCATGGGAGCCGTAACCCGCGTCGAGCGCGACCTCGAGAATATCGGGAGCACCTCGCGACAGAGATCGCGCCGCCTCGGTCAGCCGCCGGCCTCGCACGTAACGCATGACCGATCGCCCGGTCGCGAAACCAAAGGCGCGCGATATGTGAAAACGCGATACGTCGCAGGCGGTCGCGACATCGTCGAGCGAAATCTCTTCCGCGAAATGGCTTTCGATATACCAGAGCGCCTTTCCCACCAGGTTCATACGCAACCCCAGATTGGCGGTTTCAGGAAATACAGGCTTCCTCCCGGTTTCGCTTGATCGATCTTGATGCCCGGCGCACGGGGGCGTAACCCGCTGCCGCCGGGCACTGCCGGACCAACGAACGCCTCCGGGAGCGAAATGACCAGCAAGGACCCGCTACTCCGCGCGTCGGCGGGAGGCACGACGCACCCGCTGTCCGGTGTCGCCGACAGGCTTAGCAGTGCGGCACCCCTGTTGTTCGTGCTGCTATGGAGCAGTTCCTTCCTCGGTACTCGCGTCGGTTTGCGCCACATGTCGCCATTGTGGTTCGTCGCGGTGCGGATGGTGCTCGCCGCGGTGATCATGGTCGCAGTCGTGGCGGTGGTGCGGCGCATCTCGTCTCCGCGTCTCTGGTCCGCACGTCTTGCCCCTCTGTCGCGCGCCAACTGGTTGCATTGCGCGGTCGTCGGCGTGTCAACCCAGGCGATCCTCCTGATGACGGCTCATGTCGCGATGACCCGCACCGAAGCGGCCCCAATCGCCCTCATCCAAACCCTGAACCCGCTGCTGACGGCATCGCTGGCATGGCCGCTTCTCGGCGAGCGACTGCGTCCCTCCCAAATCCTGGGGCTGTTCCTGGGTCTCGCCGGCGTATTGCTGATCCTGGGTCTCGCGGCGCTTAACAGCCGGGCCGAACTTCCAGGCCTGCTCGCGGCCACGGCGGGTGTAGGCAGCTTATCGGCGGGCACGCTGTACTACCGCCACTTCTGTCGTGACATCCCGCCCTTGCAGGGTGTCGCCGCGCAGTTTCTCGCCAGCGCCATTGTCTGCACAGGCTGTGCCATGGCGCTGGAGACGCCCTGGACGGACTGGAATCCGGGAGCATTCGCGGGCATCGCATGGAACACGATCGCGGTTTCCATGGGCGGCATGGCTCTGTATTTCCTCATGCTCACCCGTGGCTCAGCGGCGCGAGCCACCGTCAACTTCTACCTCGTCCCCGGCGTCACTTCCGTCCTCACCTGGGCGGTTCTCGGCGAGCGTCTGACACCCATCATGATTTTCGGTCTGGCGGTGTCCTCGGTCGGCTGCTGGCTGGTAGGACGCCGCCGGTGGTAGCCCGAAGTTTGCCTTGTTAACGCCTGGATCGGTGCCTATGCCTTCCACTACGCTTGTTAATTTTTCTCACAGGAGATGCACGGTGCATCATCGTCTCGCGCTCACGGCCGTTCTGTTGGCTCTGAGCGGCTGCGTCGTGCCGCCACCGCCGGGCCCGTATGCCTATCCGGGATATGCGCCGCCTGGCTATCCGCCACCGGGTTATCCCCCGCCGGGCTATCCGGCGCCCTATGGGCAGCCCGACTTCGCTTACCCCGGCTATGCTTACAATGACGGCTCGCCAACATTCTTTGCTGATGGCGTGAACTGGCCGTTGGTGTTTTTCGGCGGCGGGTGGGGTTATTGGGACGGGTACCACCGGTGGCATGGGGCCCCTCCGGCCGTATGGCATAATCTGGAAATGCGTCACCCGGGCGGCGTTGGCTATCACCCGGCTGGCGGCGGTCCCGTGGGCCGGCCCGTGAGTGTTGGCGGCGCGCCTGGAGGACCACGGGGTTCTGGGCCGCCCGGTGGTGCACATCCCGTGGCTGCCGCACCCCGTCCAACCGGAGGACATCCGCCATCGGGGCATCGGGAGGAGGATCATTGATTTCACTGTCTTGCTTCACCGCAAACCCGCCGCTTCGAACCGGGACCGCGAAAAAGCTCTCCGCGCGGCCGCGGCATTCGCTGCTTCTCGCGATCCTGTTCGTGACCTTGGTGTCGCTTCACGGCGGCCCGGCAGCGGCCCAACAGACAACGGCAGAGCCTGCCGCCGGGCCCCTTCCGACCGTCACCTATCCCGCCCGCGATCCGGACACGGCACCGCCGCCGGCGGCTTCGGTGCCTCAACCGGAGCCGACGGTTATCGTTGTCGTGCCGGACAGGTACTATCTGGTCGGTGGTGTGTGGGGTTACTGGGATCGCGAGCGCCGGTTCCACCGGGCCTCGCTCGATGGTCGGCGCGTCATTTCGCGTCGGCAACCGTTGCCTCAATACGCGATCCACTTGTCAAATTTCCCATCGGGTTCCATTCTCGCTCGACCGTTGGCATCGCGTGAGCGAGGCGTGGTGCGCTAACGATCCGCCACCCTGCCGGCGGCCGGCAACCTTGCCTGCCTGCCCCGGACACTCCGCCTGGGACATCTCGCCCGCCTGCCCAGTACATGAGGACACGCCATGAACGTCGACACCATTAAAGCGATGGGCCGCCCGAAAGGGCTTCCGTTCCGCATCGGCAAGATCGGCCATGTTGGGATGTATGTGAAGGACCTGGAACGATCGACCCGGTTTTACACGGATATTCTCGGCTTCCAGGTCAGCGACGCCATCGCGCCCGGCGAACTGCCCGGCGGCGCGGTGTTCCTCCGCTGCGCCACGGATCATCACGCGATCGCACTGTTCGGCGCGACCGAGGATCATCCCGCCGGCACCGGGCTGCACCATGTCGCCATGGAGGTGCCCACGCTTGATGAGATCGTTCGCATTCGCGAGCATCTGCGTGAGCACCAAATTCCGATCAATCTCGACGGCCGCCGCGGCGCGGGCGTGCAGCTCGTCGTGGAGTTCCGCGATCCTGACGGGCATTTGCTGGAGATCTACTGGGGCATCGACCAGATCGGCTCGGAGGGCGTCGTTCGCCCGGAAGAGCAGTGGAAACCGGTTCGCACGCTGGAGGACGCGATCGCCAATCCGGTCGACGGCCAGGACACCACCGTGCACGCCGCCCAAAGCCTGTTGAGCCAGCCATGAGCGTGCCGCTGCCTTCGCTGAAGCGGCCGCATGGGACACCGTTCCAGCTCCGCAAGATTGGCCATGTCGCGCTGTTCGTCACTGATGTCGAACGCTCGGTGCGGTTTTATGTCGACGTGCTCGGGTTCCAGATTTCCGACCTGTATGGGGAAGAGATGATCCCGGGCGGCGCGGCGTTCGTGCGCCTGAGCACGGATCATCATGGCATTGCTCTGTTCAAGGCGACGCAGGATCGGGATCCCGGCGCCGGGCTGCACCACATGGCTTTCGAGGTCGGCTCGTTGGACGAAGTGTTCCGTGTCCGCGACCATTTGCGCAAGCACGACGTGGCGATCCATTTCGAGGGCCGCCGTCGCGCCGGGGTGCAGATCGCTGTCGAGTTCCGTGATCCGGATGGGCATAACCTGGAGGTCTACTGGGGCATCGATCAGATCGGCTCGGATGGGAAAGCTCGGCCGTCCAGCCAGTGGAAGGGCGCGAGCAGTCTGGAGTCGGCGATCGTCGACCCAGTGGTCGGGCAGGATACGACGCTGCTGGATCCGTCGCTGGCGCGAATCGGTTAAGCGGGCGGGGTCGCCGCCTACCAGGGCCACCAGGGGCCGGCCGGCCCGCGAACGGACCGGCCTTTGACCCTACCGCTTCCGGATGATAAGCTTCCAGGTGATCTTGACTTTCACCACCAAGATCACGATTATAAGCGGCAGGAAGACGAGATGTGGATGCATCTCAGACTCCCACTGGTTAGCCGGCGGGCCTATTCCCGCCGGCTTTCCTGTTTTAGGGCCAATGTGTGAACAAGCCGTTCATGCGATGCCTGGTCCGCTACCCTCATTTAATCCGTCACGATCACATCGTTGACGCGTCCGTTTCGCGCATCGTGCCGTCTCCGATATGAAAAACCCGCGAGCCGATGGCACGGATAAAGAACCGGTCGTGCGACACCAGCACGCAGGTTGCCTCATGCGCGAGAATTTCGGCCTCCAGCCGCTCCTGACCCGCGATGTCCACGTGGTTGGTGGGCTCGTCCATCAGATAGAAATTCGGTTCCGCCAAACGTAACGCCAGCAAACCAAGCCGCGCCTTCTGACCAGGCGAGAGAAGCGCGATCGACCGACGCTGCGCATCAAAGTCGAAACCCGCGCCGGCGAGCAAGCTGACGCTGCGCCGATCGCCCAGACGAAACTGTCCGGTCACGAAACCAAGCAAGGTTTCTTCAGATGGCAGCTGCGACATGAGCTGATCCACATAACCCGTCACCACGCTCGGACTGACCGTGATACCGGGGATCGCTTCGCCTTCGAGCGCGCGGCGCAGCGTTCGGACAAGTAACGATTTACCGACCCCATTCGCCCCGGCCACCACGATGCGGTCGCGCTGGAAGATCTTCAGGACGCCGGTATCGAACAGCTTCCGCCCATCCGGCGTCGCGATCGTGACGTTGTCCAAATTGAACAAAACCCTGGCGTGAGTGCCGCGATTGGTCAGACGAATTTCACCCGCTCGCGTCCGGGTCATTGGTCGCGACGCTTGCTCGATCGCCTCGGCGCGCTCAGAGAGTTGTTTGGATTTCTTCAGCCAGGTGTCGCTGCCGCTGTTGATGCCGACGTTGCGTAAGTGACCGGCGCTACGGCGCAGACGATCGGCCTCCTTCGCATCCCGGGCCAATTTCGTTTCGCGCGCGGCGTCGTCGTCAGCCAGCAGTGCGCGGGCGCGGCTGAACGGATGCGCATAGACACGCGATTCGTCGGGGCGCAAGAACAATGTTCTGTTGGTGCAACTGTCGAGGAACTGCCGATCGTGGCTGGCGATCACCATCGCCACTCCATCCGTGGCGTGATTGATCCAGTTCTCCAACACCGCGAGTCGTTGCAGATCGAGATGGTTCGTCGGCTCGTCAAGCAGCAGCACGTCGGGGTCGGTGACCCAGACACGCGCGATCAACGCCAGCCGCTGCCAACCGCCGCTAAGCTCTGACAGAGTGCGTTCGCGCAACTCCGGCGGTGTCTCGAGCATGTCCAGCGCCATGCCGATCTTCCAGGACTCGGTCTCCCGCTCGGCCGCGGGCAGCGCGCGCCGGATCGCCTCGTTCATCGTGAGATTGAGCAGGCTCGCGGGCACGTCCTGCTCCACGAAACCGATGCGGAGGCCGCGCCGGGAGGTGATTTCGCCGGTGCCTGGGTCCGCCTGGCTGGCGAGGCAGCGCAGCAGAGTGGTTTTCCCGGCGCCGTTCCCTGCGATCAGGCCTATGCGATCCGTCGCATGGATAGTGAGGTCGAGGTTTTGAAACAGCGGTCGCGGCGAAACGATGCCGACGTCGTGGAGATGGATCAAACTCATGGTGCTTCTCTTGTCCGGTCCCGGCGCCGAAGCGGCGGGAAACCTGTCGAGGAATCAGGCGAACGAGTCGCCGGACGGGCGAAGCCAGACGGAAGACGTCAGATCCAGCTTTCGGCCCGCCCCGCGATGTGCTGTCGCGGGGCGTGGCAGGTTCCACGCGGATGATGCTGATTATACGTGACCAAGCATCCCTCCTGGGCCCTGGATGCGAATGACGATCCGTGAATAGTTCGAAACAGTCGCTTCATGCAAGAGCCGATCACAGGGCTCGCAGCTCAATTCATGCGTCATGGCCTCCCCCGACTCGATCGGGGGATCTCCCGGCCACCTATCGCTGCACGTACCCCGACAGATGGCTGGGTCAAGCCCGGCCATGACTGGAAAAGTGGGCAATGAGGTCCGAAAACCGCGAGACAATGTGCGAACAAGGCCCAATATCTCAGCCATGAAACCCGACCACGAATCCTGTTACCAGGCGGTGCTGGCACGCGATGCCCGCTACGACGGCCTGTTCTTCATATGCGTGAAGACCACCGGGATTTATTGCCGCCCGATCTGCCCGGCACGCCATCCGCGGCCCGAGAACTGCGTCTTCGTCTCGTCCGCGGCAGCGGCTCAGGAAGCGGGATTCCGGCCGTGTTTGCGTTGCCGGCCGGAAAGCTCGCCGGACCTGGGCGCCTGGCGCGGCGCCTCCGCCACGGTGTCCCGCGCCATGGCGCTGATCGAGGACGGTGCGCTCGACGGTGGCGACGTCGAGGCGCTGGCCGGCCGGCTTGGCGTCGGCGAACGCCAGCTCCGCCGTTTGTTTCGCGTCCATATCGGAGCGTCGCCGATCACGGTCGCGCAAACTCGCCGTGTCCTGCTGGCCAAACAGTTGATCCACCAGACCGGTTTGTCGATGACGGAAGTGGCGCTCGCCAGTGGCTTCGGCAGCGTGCGGCGGTTCAACGAAACGTTCCAACAACTCTACGACCGCCCGCCCATCGAACTCCGACGGCAGTCGGTTTCCACGAGATCGTCCGCCCCCGGGATCACTCTGCTTCTGCCCTATCGGCCGCCTTATGACTGGACCGGAATGATCGGCTTTCTGAAGACGCGTGCGATCCCGGGACTGGAACTCGTGACCGAGCGCACTTACGCCCGGGTCATCGCATTCGATGGGCTTGCCGGTTCGATCGAGGTGACCGACGTGCCCAACCGGTCGGCGTTGCGCGCGACGGTGCGTTTCCCGCGGCTGGAGCTGTTGCCGAAAATCATCGCGCGCATTCGCCGCTGCTTCGACCTTGGCGCGGACCCGGTGGCGATTTCCGCCGCGTTGGGACGCGATCCGACGCTCGCACCATTGGTGGAGGCCCGGCCTGGTCTTCGCGTGCCCGGCGCCTGGGACGGTCTGGAGATCGCCATTCGCGCCGTACTGGGCCAACAGATCACTGTCGCGGCGGGGACGAGGCTCGCTGGCAAGCTGGTTGCGACCCTTGGCACCGATGTCGCGGACCGGATTGGCTTGCCCGGCCTCACACACACCTTCCCCGACCCGGCCCGCATGGTTTTCGAGGCGGTCGCGACTCTGGGCTTGCCCCGCGTGCGAGCGGCCACGATCGCCGCGCTTGCCGCCGCGGCGCATGCCGATCCGCATCTGTTCGACGCGCGGCAAGATCTGGACGATGCCATCGCGCGGTTTCGCACCCTGCCCGGTATTGGCGAATGGACGGCGCAATATGTCGCCATGCGGGTGCTGCGCGAGAGTGACGCATTCCTCGCGGCCGACGTTGCCTTGCAGCGCATTCTGGCCACCGGCGGAAAGCGGCCCAACGCGCGTGAGTTGCTGGCTCGGGCGGAATGCTGGCGGCCGTGGCGCGCTTACGCGGTGCTTCACCTGTGGACCGATGAAGCGAGCGTGCTTCCCGGTTCACGGCCACTTCGACAGAGGAGCAAAGAAAATGCCTATGCGATTTCGGCGTGACCGGTGCCCCTCGCCGATCGGAGGGATCCTGATGATATCGGACGACGACGGCAACGTGCGTGCTCTCGACTTCGAGGACTACGAGTCGCGCATGCATCAGTTGCTGCGCCTGCAATGGGGCGATTACGCGCTTTCGGAGGGGCCCGCGCCCGCGACGGCGAAACAGGCGATCGAAGCCTATTTCGAGGGTGAGCTCGATCGCCTGGCGACGGTGCCGATCCGGATGGGAGGTACGGCGTTCCAGCGTGACGTTTGGGATGCGTTACGGGCCATTCCGGCGGGCACCACGACAAGCTATGGGCGGCTCGCGGCCAATCTGGGCCGCCCGAAGGCGAGTCGCGCGGTCGGCATGGCGAACGGCTCAAACCCGATCGCCATCGTCGTTCCGTGCCATCGCGTCATCGGCTCGGACGGGTCTTTGACCGGTTACGGAGGCGGGCTACCCCGCAAGCAATGGCTGATCCGGCATGAGCGCGAATGGTCGGACGGTGCTACAGCGGGGTTCGTCCCAGGGACCGTGGTGGCTGGCCAAATCGCCTAAGCCATCAAAACCAGTCAGAATCGCATTCCCGTTTTGCTCCTGTAAACCTTGGCGTGCTAATCGCTCGATGGAGTTACCGGTGTTAAGCGCGGCGCATGGGATACTGGGGCAAGGTTATCGGTGGTGTGGCCGGGTTCGCGATGGGCGGACCGTTCGGTGCCGCGATCGGTGCGGCCCTGGGACATGCCGCTGACAGTGGTATGTCACCGCGGTTTCAGTTCCCATTTTCGTCCCCGACCGGCTCGGTCGCCGGCCAGGCGAAAGTCGCGGCCATGCTCGGGCAAAAGCAGCAATTATTTTCCATCGCGGTCGTCGCGTTGTCGGCCAAACTCGCCAAATGCGACGGCCCGGTGACACGCACCGAAATTGAGTCGTTCCGGCGAGAGTTCCGCATTCCTGATGGCAGTGCGCGGGAGATCGGCCGGTTGTTCGACCAGGCGCGTGAGACCTCGGATGGATTCGAGCTTTACGCCTCACAACTGGGCGAGGCCTTCGCCGACAATCACGCGACACTGGAACTGGTCCTCGGGTCGTTGTTCGCCATCGCCCGTGCCGATGGTTCCGTCAACGCGAAGGAGCAGGCGTTTCTGACCTCCGTGCACCGCGCCTTCAGGCTGGACCGGCAAGCCTGGGATCGGAGCAGTGGCGCAGCCCCCGCCAGACCTGGCCCCGACGAGCCGGATCCGTATGAGATCCTTGGTGTCACCCGCTCAGCCAATGGCGCTGAATTGCACGCCGTCTGGAGGAAATTGATGCGGGAGAATCACCCTGACGCTCTCGCGGCCCGCGGCGTCCCGCCGGAGTTCATCAAGAAAGCCAGTGAATCTGTCGCCCGCATCAACGCCGCGTGGGACCGGATCAAGCGGGAACGCCAGCTGTAATGGCGATTGATTTCGAGCTCGCCCGTTTGGATTACGCCGTGATGGTCAGCCCGCGTCGATCATACGGCCGGACGGCATGAAGCCGGAAATTCACGAAAAGTTAAGTTCCAATCACGATGAACGTCCCGCCGGCGGGCGAGTGGACATGCTCATCCTGCACTATACCGGCATGAAGACCGCTCAGGATGCCATCGATCGGCTGTGCGATCCGGAAGCACGGGTCTCGTCCCACTACGTGGTTGACGAGGACGGGGAGATCCTGCGGCTGGTGCCCGAGGAGCGGCGTGCCTGGCACGCGGGCGTCTCGTATTGGCGGGGGCATCACGCGCTTAACGACCGCTCGATCGGGATCGAGATCGTCAATCCAGGGCACGAATGGGGCTATCGCGACTTTCCCGCTCCGCAGATGGCGGCGGTCCGCGATCTATGTCTTTCAATTTTGTCACGCCACCCAATCCCGGCCGGCAACGTCGTCGCGCACAGCGATGTCGCCCCCGACCGCAAGGAGGATCCCGGCGAGAAATTCCGCTGGGATGACCTTGCCTGTAACGGCGTGGGAATTTGGCCGATCCGCGTTCCGAACCTTGGCACGGGCGGCGAGATCAGGGACGCGATCGGGCTGCGTGCGGTGCGTGCCGCGCTGGTGCGAATCGGCTACTCAGTCGCGCCCGAGGGAACACTCGACCCGGCGCTTTCGACGGTCTTGCGCGCGTTCCAGCGACACTGGCGGCCCGAGGCGGTCACCGGACAGGCCGATGGTGGCACGGTGGCACGATTGCACGCCGTCGCGGAGCTCGCTGAGGACGACGGGGCGTCGCAGCGGTCCGGTTAATGCGGCTTTCGCGTACGGGAGGCAGGAATGGTCAGGCGCGGGCGCGTGGTCGACGACCGCTCCCGCCAATAGGCGTGCAGTCCAACCACGCAGGCAGCCAGCACGGTATCGGCGTTGGCCAGCAACTCGTCCATGTCGGGGGCGGAAATGCCAATATCCTCGGGTTCGATGTCGGGACTGCTGAGGCTGGCGACGGCGACGATGGGGATGAACAGTCTGGCGCCCTCCGCCGTGTCCAGCACGTCCTCCCAGGCGTCGCGGCGCATGCCCACGGCGCGCATGAAGCCGACTGTCCAGTCCTCAACCACGGTGCGGCCCGTGGCGTCCTGCCAATATACCGGGTCGTAACCAGGTTCGTCCGTGTTCAAACCGTCGGAGATTTCGTTGTACCTGGCGAACATGGTGCCCAGTACGAGGTCAGCTTCGAGCTGATCCTCGAATTCGGGGTCCTCGTCATCCCAGACCATGGGCAGCCATTCTTCGGGTAGGATCGGGTCGGGTCCCACCGCGAGGCCGGCCAGGAAACCGTCCAGTTCCGACAGGTCCATGCACGCCTCCGGCGCCCGGGCGGAATCCAGGAAGTCGCCCAAAGGCTCAAGATCGACGGGATCGTCGTCGTACATCATTGAATGCCCCGATCGATGCGCCCACGGCCAGGCGAGCAACTGCAACGCTGCAGCCTGGCCGTGGCCTGATGGCGCGACACTCCGTGTGGCGGCCGCATGACAGACTCCAGAAATATGGCGATCCGTAGCATGACGGGAAGTGCTTTACCTTGCCAGTGGCGCGCCTAATGGATAGGATTACTCATCTTTCATACAAGGCTGGGTACTTGGTCCCGGCCGAGCACCCATGAGAAGGATGCCTTTTGATGCGGACCGTCACCGTCGTAAGCCTGCTCTGTCTGGCCGGAGCCCTGAGCGGATGTAACGCGGGCGGCATGTTTTCCTCACGGGCCTCTGGGAACAGCGTCGAGTTCGTAGCGTCGAATACAGATTCCGTTTTACTCGATTTCGCAGCGAATCCGCCCGGCGAACTGGCGGCCGCGAGCCAGACCGCAGCCCAGCAATGCCAGATTTTCAGCCGTAGTACGGCGGTTCTCGAAAGTCTGAACGTGCGTGGCGAAGGCACGATCCGCGCGACCTACCTGTGCAAAAATCCCACCCAGACGGCGAGTATCGCGCCGCAACTGCAGCACCGCGAATAAGATCGGCTATCGAATCGTTTCCGCTTCGGGTTGCCGTTCGATGACGGCTTCGCCAGACTGATCCCAACGCGAGGGTCGCCGACGGACCCATCGCTCAACGTTGGGAAAGGTCCGTTATGGTTAGCTCCACTGGGTCCAGCCGCTTCGCCGGTCTGACGCCTCTCCTGGCGCCCGCTTCGGTCGCCGTACTCGGCGCATCGTCCGATCCGACCCGCATTTCTGGCCGTCCCATCGCGTATATGCGCGCGCAGGGGTTCCAGGGAGCACTGTATCCGATCAACCCCAACCGCACGGAAGTGCAGGGGCTAAAGGCGTACCCCTCAATCGCCGATCTGCCGGAGACGCCCGACGTCGCGATCGTCGCTGTCGCGGCGGAAGTCGCGGCGCCGGCGGTCGAGGAACTCGGCAAGCGCGGCGTCAAGGCGATCGTCATGTTTACCGCCGGCTTCGCCGAAATGGACGAGTCCGGGGAGGTCGCGCAGACAAAAATGGTCGCTACGGCGCGGTCCTATGGCATGCGGATCCTCGGCCCTAATTGTTTGGGCGTGTTCGATGCGCGGCGGTCCTATTACGCGACGTTCTCGTCGTCGTTCGACAGTGGCTGGCCGGTCCCCGGTCGCATCGGCATCGCCAGCCAGTCCGGCGCCTATGGGACGCATCTATACACGCTCGCCCGCAACCGCGGCATCGGCGCGTCCTTGTGCGTCATGACCGGCAATGAGGCCGACGTCACAGTGGGCGAATGTATCGGCTGGCTGGCGGAAAACCCCGAGGTCGACGTGATCGCGGTTTATGCCGAGGGCATTCGTGAGGCGTCCGGGCTGATCGCGGCGTTTGAAGCGGCTCGCGCGGCGAAAAAACCCATCGTCATGCAGAAGGTCGGTCGCAGCGAACTTGGCACCAAAGCGGCGAAGTCGCACACCGCCTCGATCGCCGGCGACGACGCGGTCACCGAGGCGGTGATGGCGGAGTTCGGCGTTTACCGCGCTCGCAATTCCGAGGAGATGCTCGACATCGCCCATACCGCGACGCGAAAGATCTATCCGGTGCGGAATACTCTTGGCGTGATCACCGTGTCCGGCGGCGCCGGCGTGTTGATTTCCGACGTGGCGGAAAGTCTGGGCCTCGCGATGCCGGAAATGCCGATGGCGACGCAGAAAAAGCTGCGCGACCTGGTGCCGTTCTGCGCGCCGCGCAATCCGGTGGATGCGACCGCCCAGGTATCCAACGACGTGACGCTGATCAAGACATTCACGGAATCGATGGTGCGCGATGGCGGATACTCGTCGGTGCTCGGTTTCTTCAGCATGACCGCGTCGTCGCGCCGCTGGCCGTCGATCCGCGAGCAACTGAATTTGGTGAAATCGGAAAACCCCGACCGGCTCTATGTGCTTTCTGTGATCGTGCCACCGGACCGGCGCGATGAACTTGAAGCCGACGGCTGGGTCGTGCACGAGGATCCGACCCGCGCGGTGACCGCGATCGACGCGATGGGACGCTATGGCGATGCATTCGCCGCCTCCGCGGGCATGCCGCCTCCGTCGGTGCCCGCCGTGACCCTGCCCGCGAAGAACCCATCCGAAGCCGAGGCGAAACGTTTGCTCTCGGGTGCCGGCATCGCCTCGGCGCCCGAGGCGGAATGCGCCACGGTGGATGAAGCCGTCGCCGCCGCGGAAAAGTTTGGTTACCCAGTCGTGATGAAAATTCTCTCGCCGGATATCGTGCACAAATCCGAAATCGGCGGCGTGTTGTTGGACGTGATCGACGCGGCTTCGGTGCGCGAGGGCTTTGCGCTGTTGCTCGACCGCGCGAAAACCGCGGCGCCTGGCGCGGCACTCGATGGCGTTCTGGTCGCGAAACAACTCAAAGGCGGTGTCGAATGCATTCTGGGCATTCACCGCGATCCGGTATTCGGTCCGATGGCGATGTTCGGTCTCGGGGGTATCTTCGTTGAGGTATTGAAGGACGTCGTGTTCCGTCGCTGTCCGTTTGGCGCCGATGTCGCCGAGGACATGATCCGCTCGATCAAAGGCGCGCCTTTGTTGCTTGGCGCGCGTGGCCGGAAGAAGGCTGACGTGAAAGCGTTGGCCGAAACCCTGTCCCGTCTGTCCGCCTTCGCCGCCGCCGCCGGGCCGCGCTTGCAGTCCATCGACATCAATCCTGTGTTCGCGATGCCGGAAGGCGAAGGCGCGTTCGCGGTGGACGCCGTGATCGAGGTTGGTGACTGAACGGTGTGATGTGGGGTCACGCCTCACATCGCCAACGCGCCGCGGGAATCCCCGTCATGCCCGGACCTGATCCGGGCATGCATACCGGCGCCCGTGCGGCGACAGATCCCCGGGTCAAGCCCGGGGATGACGTTGCAAGCGGGGACGACCTTGAACGCGGGGACGACGTTGAACGAGGGGACGACGTCGAACGCGGGG
>JBEKGV010000018.1:0-14509 GCA_050012615.1 Acetobacteraceae bacterium
CGGACCCTGTCCTGGGAAAAGACCGCCGAGGCCGCGCTCGGACCCGAGGCGGGTGCGGCGGCGGAGTACCGGTTCGATAGCCCGATGGCCCCGGCGATCGCCGAGGCGCGGGACTTCGCCCGAACGTCGTTTCGCAAAGGCCGTCCGATCCTCGAGGCGCTGAAAGATCTGAACAACCGAATCTACAAGGAGTTCCGCTTCCGCTCGGGCGTCACGACGATTTCAACACCGGTCAGTCAGGTGATGAAACGCCGCGAAGGCGTGTGCCAGGATTTTTCCCATCTGATGGTGAGTGCGCTGCGGGGGCTTGGTCTGCCGGCACGGTACAATTCCGGTTACATCCGGACGAAGCCCCCACCGGGCCGGCCTCGCCGGCAAGGGGCCGATCAGTCGCATGCGTGGGTTGGGGCGTGGCTCGGACCGGAACACGGCTGGGTCGACCTGGACCCCACCAACGGCATCGTGGTCCAGGATGAGCATGTCCTGCTTGGCTGGGGCCGCGATTATGGCGACGTGAGCCCGGTGCAGGGCGTCATTCTGGGCGGCGGGGCGCATCACCTGACCGTCGCGGTGGATCTGGAACCGGACGACCCCGCCTGATCCTTGCCACCGGGAACGCGATCGGTGCCAACGGAGCAACAATCATGAAACGAAAAGTAGTGGTATTTCGCCTCCGGGCAGGGTGCGACCGGACCGGCGTCACCGTTTCATCTCGCCGCCGAAGCTGCTGACTACCCTATCTTTCTGAAAACGCGAAACTTTCCACGTCAGGAGAGCGTCAATTGACCCGGCGATCGCCATTGGCCAGTTTTGGAACCCAGGATTGTCAGATGACCCCGCTCAACCTATCCCGAGTAGCGTTTTGTCGTCGAATTGCTTGTTTTCCTGGTAATCGTGGCAGTTCAAGACGGGACTTTCGCGCGTGAGGCGAAATGTTTCTCGACGACCGCGGTCCCCGCGACCGTCCGAGACGAGCTTAGAGGGGGGCCCGACCATCGCACATCTGTCCGCCACGGCGAAAATCGCCGGTATCGCTGGTAATTGGACGGCTGAAGCGCCGTTCGAGGCAGACGCCCAAATGACCTCCATGGCCGGTCGATGAGGCCGCCGACAAACCGTTTCAAGGACGTCTCGAACGGGCCGGACGCGACGTCCGATCCGACAGGCGCACCGCTGGACCCCGTATGGCAGGCCTCGGTGGCGCCGGACAGCGATCCAGACGGCGCCATATTCGGAACCCGCGGCGCTGGACACGCCGGCCAGCCGGGCGGGATGCCCGATACGCCCTCGAACGAACGCGGCGAGGCAGTGCCCGCACCGGCGACCCCCGCGCCCGTACCTGCCGATGTGCCGATCCTCACGAGCGTGGCGCCAGGGACCTACCTCGAAACGCCCGCCGCCAATTCCAGCATCGCCTCCAGCGGAGCCACCGCGGCACAGGTGGACCAGGCGCTGGACGACAGCGGCCTGAGCGTCAACGGATCCGGCATCACGGTCGGGATACTGTCCGACAGTTTCAACGACCTCGGCGGCGCGGCCGCGGACGAAGCGGACGGTGCGCTGCCGCCCGCCGCCGACATCGACGTGCTGCAAGACCTGTCGTCGGGCGGCACCGACGAGGGGCGCGCGATGATGCAGATCGTGCACGACATCGCCCCGGGCGCCGATCTCGCGTTCTATACCGCCTACGGTGGCGAACAATCCTTCGCCGACGGCATCCTCGCGCTCGCCGCCGCCGGATCCAAGGTCATCGTCGACGACGTTTATTATTCCGATGAGCCGTTCTTTCAGAGCGGCGTGGTGGCGCAGGCGATCCAGACCGTCGAGGCGGAAGGGGTCACCTACATCACCGCTGCCGGCAACAACGCCAGCAACGGCTATGAGGCCGCCTGGACACCCACATCGGGCACCTTCGACCATCGGACCCTAACCGACGCGGAAAGTTTCGGCGGCAGCCTCGTCCAGGACATCACGGTCACCGCCGGTGTCCCGCTGCTGTTGGAGTGGAACCAGGCCTATGGCGAAGCGGTGTCGGACCTCGAGACACTCGTCTTCCACAATGGCAGACTCGTCGGCACGGCCACGAACGCCTCAAGCGGAGATCCCACCAACCCCTGGGCGGAATACACCTTCACCAGCTCGGGCACCTACCAGGTCGCCATCGAGAATTTGTCGGGACCCAATCCCGGCCTGATCAAGGAGATCGCCGCCGACAACGGGCTACCGGTCACGATCAGCGACGCGAACACCGGAACGGTGTTCGGCCACGCCATGACGCCAGGTGCGATCGCGGCCGGTGTCGTCAGCGCCGCCGATACGCCGGCCTTTGGCGTCACTCCACCGGTGAGCGAAAGCTTCTCGTCATCGGGCGCCGGTACGGAGTTGCTGTTCGCCAACAATGGCACCTCGCTCTCGTCGCCGGATGTGCTCAGTCCCGTCGCCGTCTCCGGCGTCGATGACATCGCGACGACCGTATCGGATCTCAGCACTTTCTACGGCACCTCGGCCGGGTCGGCGTCTTTGGCGGGCGTCGCCGCGCTCATGCTGTCGGCCAATCCCGATCTCACGCCGGCGCAGGTCGAGCAGATCATGGAGGAGACGGCGCTTCCGATGGCCGACCCCGCCGTAAGCGGGGCCGGACTGGTTCAGGTCGACCCGGCGGTCGAGGATGCGATGCTCGCCTGCTACGGCCGCGGTACGCGCATCCGGACGAAACGTGGCGAAGTGGCGGTGGAAGATCTCGCGATCGAGGATCGCGTCGTGACAGCATCCGGCGGAATGAGGCCAGTCCGCTGGATCGGGCATCGGAACATCGACCTGACCCGGCATCCCGATCCCGAACTCGTGCGACCCATCCGCATCCGCGCGGACGCCTTCGCCGGCGGCGTGCCGTCGCGCGATTTGCTGGTGTCCCCGGACCACGCCCTGTTCATCAACGGTCTGCTGATCCCGGCGCGGCTGCTGGTCAACGGCGCATCGATCGTCAGAGACGGGGAATTCCGGGACGTCACCTGGTACCACGTCGAACTCGACCACCACGACGTTCTGTTGGCGGAAGGACTACCGGCGGAAAGTTATCTCGACACCGGCAATCGAGGCATATTCGCCAACGTCGGCCAACCATTGGTCCTGCATCCGGAATTCACCAATGGGCAGAGCCGGCGAGAAGCGGGCTCA
The DNA here is from genome assembly GCA_050012615.1 of Acetobacteraceae bacterium. GTDB lineage: Bacteria > Pseudomonadota > Alphaproteobacteria > Acetobacterales > Acetobacteraceae > Rhodopila. The sequence continues at coordinate 3,178 of JBEKGV010000018.1, forward strand.
TGTGCGCCACTCGTCGATGATCCCACTGATGTGGAACCGATCTGGCACGAGCTGGCGGCGCGGGCGTCGGATCTGGGCTGGACGCTGCCCCGCCGGCCCGAGTTGAACGATGCCCCGGATATGCGGATCCTCGCGGGCGATCGCTGTCTGCGGCCGGTCGTCGCGGGAGGTGGTCGTTACAGCTTCGTGATACCGCCGGACGCTCGACCGTTGAGGTTGCTGTCACGCTCGGCCCGTCCGTGCGATCTGCGTCCATGGGTCGAGGACCGGCGCACCCTGGGTGTGATGGTCCGCCGGCTGCGACTGCGGCTCGGTCAGGACGTGCGAGACCTGGCGGTCGATGGTCCGATGCTTGATCAAGGCTGGTGGGCGGTTGAGCGCGATGCCGAAGGGCCGTGCCGCTGGACCAACGGCGACGCGTTGCTCCCGGTCATTGGGGGCGGGGTGCTGGAGGTGGAACTCGCCGCCTCGATGGAATACGCGGTCATGGTCGAGGACGAGGTGCGCCGGGCTGCGTGAGACGGGGCAATTGGTCGCCAACCGTTCCGGTCGCTCTGTTCACTCTTGTTCGCAGCTGTAGAGCGCGTGTCCCAACCTCGCACGAGCTGGCCGATGGCCAGGCCGTCCCAGGACTATGACCGCACTCGCGATGACCTCAACAACGGCAGCAAGCAGAAACGGCAACGTGTAAGCGCCGGACATCTCCCTGAGAACCCCGAAGACGGCCGGAGCGAAGGCGAAGACCGCCTGGTTCACCGCGGTTACCAGCGCCACCACACGGGGCACGTCGCCGGGTGCGAACTCTGTCTGCGCGATCAGGGGTGGCAGCGACAACAGGCTGCCAATGCCTAAGCCGAACAGGATGCAACCCGGTGCCAGCACCAGCACGGTCGAGCCGAAAGCAAGCAATGCGACGCCGCAGGCCTGCATCGCGAAGTTGGCCGCCGCGATCAGGCGACGGTCCGCCCGGCCGAGACACAGACCGAGCAGCAATCGCCCCACTACCGCCGAGCCTGTGGCGAGGCTTATCGCGATCGCGGCATCGACCGCACCCACCAGCGGTGCCAGACGCATTATCAGATGCGCGACCACACCCACCTGGGCGAACATGCCCAGAGCAAACGCGGTCGCCAGCGTGTTGAATTGGGTGTTCGACAGCAGCGCGACAAATCGGGCCGGCCGACGCCGCGCGGGAACGGCCGCGTGCCACGTTGATGGGAGTGGATCGCCGTCAGGGGCCACGCCAAGGCTGTGCGGCGTTGGACGTAGATACCGCCAACTGAGCGGCAACAGCAGAGCCAGCGTCACCAGGCCAACCACCACCACCGCCGGTGTAAAGCCGATCGCCGCTATCAGCGTGACCCAAAGCGGCGCGAACAGCACGCCACCGACACTTGCCCCATTCAACGCGTGGCCGAGGGCGAGTGCCCGGCGGCGCTCGAACCACGGCGACACCATCGCGATGATCGCGGCGCCACTCGTCGCGGCCCACCCGGCCCCGCTCAGGATCGCGGCGACGAACAGAAACCACGGAGACGGAGCCAGCGACCAGCCGCACATGCCGCCCACCAGGGCCACCGCGCCGAACTGTGTCACCGCCGCGATGCCGAACCGTCGATGCATTTCGGGCAGGCGCGCGACCAGGCCGGCGCTCACCAGGAAATGCACGGTGATGGCGGTCGCGATGATGGAGACCGGCCAACCGCGCTGCTGGTTAAGGACATTGAGGAAGACCGCGGGCCCGTAGTAGCCGAACCCAAACGTGAACGTCGCGACCGTGAAGGCCGTGAGCACGACTTTCCAGCCGAAGAAGATCGATGGCGCGACGGTTCGGCTCATGGCCGGCGTCCGGTCAACTGGCGATGCCACAACACGTAAAGCCGCGCGCGTTCGACGAAGCCAAGCCGGGTATATAGCGCGACAGCCGGATTGTCGGGAAACACGTGCAGGAATGGTGTTTCCCCGCGTTCCAGAGCCATTCGCGTCAGATTGGCCGTGATCGCCGCGCCCAGTCCGGTGCCGCGCGCCGAAGGGTGGACGCAGATCCCGCTCAACTCCACGAAACCAGGCGGACGAAAGCGCTCTCCGCCCATCGCGATCAACTTCCCGGCACGGCGAACACCGAGATAGACACCAAGCGACGATGTGCGCGGGCCGAATGGTCCCGGCCTGGCCGCATCGGCGAGTGACAACATGTCGGCGGCATCATCCGGCCCGAGCACGACAAATTCCGTCGCCGAAGCGGCAGAAAACGCCGCGGCCGTCTCCGCCACCATCTGCACGATTGGCCGCGCACTGATCACTTCCCATCCTCGCGGTGCCGGTTCGGATTGTGGCCGGAAAAGCCGTGCTTCCACGCCAGGGGGCAGATCGACGCCAAGATCGGCGTAAGCGCCGTCGGTTGGTTCGGCTATCGCGGAGAATGGCGCGACGTCGCGCGGATAGTGGCGCGCCAGACCGTGACCAATCGCAAGATTTGCTTGCGGCCCGGTAAGCGCATGCCAAACTGGATTATCGAGCGTGTGTTGCATGTTCGTGGTCTCCCCGACAGAACCATAGACATCAGGGCCGTAGACATGATGACGTGATCGCGGTGATGCTCGCCGGAATCGGACTCTGTCCTCCCCAAGGGGCAAGATGGCCGCACAAACGGCCGCACAAACGGCACCGTATCATTGGAAGGAACGTGCGCAGTGCTGGACCCCGCCGAATGCGATCGTGCCCGCCTCGCGCGTGATCCCGCCTATGACGGCCGCTTCTATACCGGCGTTCGAACCACCCGCATTTACTGTCGGCCGGTCTGTCCAGTGCGGCCGGCGCAATCGAGGAACGTCAGCTTTTTCCCCTCCGCCGCCGCCGCCGAGGCAGCCGGGTTTCGGCCCTGCCTTCGTTGCCGGCCCGAGACGGCTCCGTTCTCACCAGCCTGGAACGGCTCGCGCACGACCGTGGCGCGCGGCTTACGTTTGATCGACGAAGGGACGCTCGATAGCGAGGGCGCGACAGTCGGCGCACTCGCCGCTACGCTCGGGGTCGGTGAACGGCATCTTGCCCGATTATTCGCCAGGCATTTGGGGGCAAGCCCGAGCCAGTTCGCCAGGACCGCGCGGGTTCAGCGGGCGAAACGAATGCTCGATACGACGGATCTGCCGATGTCTCGGGTGGCGCTTGACGCCGGCTTCGGCAGCTTGCGCCGATTCAACGCGGTGTTCGCCGAGGTCTACGGGCGGCCGCCGTCAGAAATCCGCCGGAGACAACTGGCCAAACAGCATACCGTGATGCCGCCGGACACCGAGCAGGTTCTTCACGTTTCCCTGCCACCGCGCCCGGCCATGGCCGGCTAATTGGCCACGCGGCCCGGTGCGTCCATCGCCGATTTCAGGAACGCCTGTAACGCCGCGGTGAGGCTCGGGCCATCGCTGGCCGTGATGTAGTCGCTCGAACTGCTGGCACACTGCTGGAGATTGCCACTCAGGCTGCCGGGACCGGTGCCTTCGACGACGGATTGCTGACTGGTATAATACCAATACCACATCAACGGCTGATACGGTGTGTAAACGACATAAACGGTGTAGCCCATGTTCTTGAAAGTGGTGCACTGGCTCACATCGAACGCACCCGTCACGTTTCCGTTGTCGTAGTTTTCATATCCGTCGGTAATCAGGATCAGCACCTTGCGCGGCGTACTGGGGATGGCGCCGTTCCCGGAAGCCGTCACCGTCGTCGACAGGGTCGTCATCGTGCCGGGGAAATCCGTGTCCGCATGCACGTTGTTGGTGACGAAGGCGTCGGGCTGGATCCCCGTATCGGGACCATTCGCGACCGTCGGAGCTGCGCCGACGGCGGCGATCGCGCTGGTGAAGTCGGAGCCCGCCTCGCCGCTCGCCGGATAGACCTGCGTCAGACTGTTATTGAACGAGAAGATGCCGACGCTCAGGTTTCCCGAGATCGTATTGGCGGTCGACATCGTATTGAGCAACTCGTTCGTTGCCTGCTTGAGCAAATCGAACCGCAGAGTGATCGGATTGGCGGTGCCGATCGTGCTGCGCGCCAGGCCATAGAAATCCTGGCCCTGTCCGGCCGGGACGCTGTTGTCGGAGTGGCACGCGAAGGCACAGGGCGGCCCGGCGAGCGGATATTTCCCATTGGCCTGCACGGGAAGCAAACCCTGGCAGCTCGGCCCGCCGGCGACCGTTCCGGGGCTGAGGGTACTCGTGGGCAGGGTGCTGTAATTGAATGGCGGCGACGGCACCGGAAGCGGACATGACAGGCCACCGTCATAAGAATTGCCCCCGCCGCTGCAGGTATAGCCGGAATAAACCGCGACCGTGTTCAACGGCTGCGTCACTCCGGAATACGTTGCGTTCAGGGAGTAACACGGCGTGAGCTGCATCAACAATTGCATGTCGTTGGTGGTCGCCCCGATCTGCATGGACGACGAATTGTCCAGCATCATCACGACCTCGAGATACTGATTGTTCGATTGCGCGACGGTGGTGTTCGAGATGTTCCAGTTCGGCCGGATGAACGAGCCGAGATGTGTCGCGACCGTACCGGCATAGGAGACCGTCGCGGAAAAGCCGCCAGGCGGCGGCAAATAGGTCACGTTCACCGTGATCCCGGTATTGGGCACCGTCGCGGAGGCAAGATTTCCGGCCTGGGCAGCGAACCATTGTTTCCCGGCGGTGATGCCCTGAGCCTCGGCCGCGGCGACGGTCGTGCTATTATCGACATAGTATTGCGACGCGACGCGAACCGCGTGCATCGCCGCCGCGTCGGCCGCCAGATTGAGCTGTGCCTGGGAGACGATGTAAAAGCTGAAATCGACGCTCAACGCCACCACGATGATCAGCGGAACCATCAGCAGCGCGAACATGATCGCGATGACGCCGCGCCTGTGGCCCGCGAGCGTGACGGACCCCGCCGCTGCGCTCAGAAGCCGGCGCATTTGTAAACTCCGTTCGTCTGGTTGGCCAAATCGAATGTCGTGTAGCGTTGCGCGGGCGGCGTCCCGACGGCGACGCTGCGGACCGGCCAATAGCCGGACGACCAGAAATCGATCGGCCCCGTGACGAAATTGAGGAACATCGGCGTGTAACGGTAATGCACGTCGACGACGAGGATGGGATCGGGATTGGTTACGCTCGCGGTTCGCAGGCTGGTCAGTACGTTCGACGTGGTGCTCGATGGGACGGTCTGGAGCAGCGTCCCGCAGTTGCGGACGACCGAAGTGAAGCCGGTCGCGTTGGCATCGTTGTAAGGCACGCTCCAGGCGACATTCGGCACGTAGGTGCAGTTTGAGGTGCAGGTCGAAGGGTTCGGCAGGAAAATCACCGAGGTCATCGTGACCGACCGCGTCCCTGATGCGGTCCCGCCCCGGACCATCGGCATCTCGGCGAAGACCGCCGACATGGCCTGCTGCACCTGAGGCGCCGTCAGCGCGGTCGATCCGTCCGGCTGCACCGCGAGAATGCTGGCCGACAGCGGGATCGTGTGGGAGGCGTTGTCGACCTCCTCATACAGGATCATCGCTTTGCTGATATCGAAAACCCCGATGATGAACACGAGCATGATCGGGATGATGAAGGCGAACTCGACGGTGACGCTGCCGCGCCGCCTCTTGGTGGGCCGCGCCGCGGGGATCGGGCGCCCATAGGGGACCGGGCGCGCCATGGAGATCGGGTGCATCGCGATTTTCGACGCGCTCAGCATGACGGGGCGGGCGTCGTGTTTCCGGAAGGCGGCTGCACCGAATAGTTCTCGGTCACCGCGGCGACCTGCGACATCAGCGCGTCGACCTGCCCGCCGTTGTAGGACACCGAGAACACGTTCGGCAGCAGCGACCCGAGAATGTTCGGCGAGGTATAGACCGCGGTGACAAGTATGAACTGGCTCGGCGAACTGTTGCAGAACTTGCTGCTGGCGTAGCTGCTCATATCGAGCGAACCGCCGCTCATTGGGAGCCCGCCTGTTGTAAAGTTGTAATAGTCCTGCCCAGCCGAGAACGTGAGTTTCTGGATGTTGACGGAAACGCTGCCGCACGCGATCACGCCGATCAGGTTCGGGCAAAGGTAGTTGGTGACGAAGGTGCTGCCGTTGGTGACGTTCTGCGCATTGCCCGTCTGGATTTGCCTCACCGCGACGTGCAGGGCGGTGTCCAGCGCTTCCTGCTTGAACAGGTGCAGCGACAGCGCGATGGTGAAGAACGTGGCGACCAGAAACGGGCCGGCGGCGAAGGCGAATTCAAGCGTGGCGACGCCGCGACGGTCGGACGATCGCCGCCATAGCGACATAAGGCCGATCCGGCCGCCGCGCGATCGACGGCATTGGCGCCCGAGGTGGCCGGCTTGTGGCGGAGGGAGCGTGGTTATGCCTTGTTCCATTTGCTCAGTCAGATGCCCTTGAATCGCCAGGACACGAGTGGTTTCAGGTTCGGCATACAGCGGTGGGCGCGGCCGAAGTTGTCAGGGTGCGTTTCATTCACGCGCGTCAGGTTAGGGGTATTCGGCGCAAGAAGTGTTACAACCGGGGACCTCGTGCGGGTGGTGGCGGGGAAGCTGTCTTTGGTCCTGATCCCAACCGGGGTCAGTTGAAGTCGCCATGTCACGGGTGGGGCTGTGCCCCCAACTGTTCGGGCGGTTACCGCGCAAGCTGAGGCCAGCTCACCCATGCCGAAGAGCGGCGCCGGCCATGAGGCAAGACTTATGGCACATGTGGAACCATTGAGTTGCATCACCATGGCGGGGTGCACTGCTTATTCGGTTTCGCCCCCCTGCCGAGATCGATCACAGTTCTCTGGCTTTCCGGCTGCTTCCCTATGAATCCTTGCGTCAATGGAGGTGTGCCGTTTGCACTGCTGCGTATGCAACACCGGAAGGATTCATTGGGGAGAAGCCAGAAAGCCAGAGGTGAATGGACGGTGCCATGCCCAAAAGGCCCTAAATCAGAGCCTGTGGGGCTTGACCCGGCCGTCCGCGGTTACACGATGGCGTTGAAGGTGTCCCGGTCGGTCCCCCTATCAAATCGGGGAACTACGATGACAGGGTTCTCGCCGATGATGACTGACCATACTCGTTGACGAACCTCAAAAGCGCATCAGGCTCCGCCGGCTTTTCAAGTACCGCTTCCACCCCCACCCGGGTCGCGCATTCGACCACCCGAGGAGACAGCATTCCGGTCGTCAGCAGAACGGGAATTTTGCTGCCTTCCTGGCGCAGCCGCGCGACAAGCTCGAGTCCCGTCATCCCGGGCATGTTGTAATCAACGATCAGGCACGCCGGCGGATGTCCGCGATCCGCGAGAAACGAGGCGGGCGAGGCATAAGTCAAAACCTCATGCCCCTCTGCTTCCAGCAGCCGTCGCAATGAATCGAGGAGCGGGACATAGTCGTCGACAATCGCCACAATGCCGCTCATCGCCCACCTCCCGCCCGAAACACATCAGGCTGAGGGTGGTGATGTCACACGCCGCACGGATCGCGAATGACCCAGATCAACCGGCGTCGGAAAACATCTCGAAAAGTCACTGCTACACGACCTTCTTCGCCCGTAGCGCGTCGATGTCGGCGGCGCCATAACCAAGTTCGGCCAGCACATCCGCGGTGTGCTCACCCAGTTCCGGCGTGGCGGAGCGCACGGACCAAGGCGTGCGGCTCAGTTCGATCGCCTGACCGATCACCTCCACGTCGCCGAGAGTCTTGTGGTGCACCTTGCGCGCGATCCCAAGATGTTTCACCTGCGGATCGTCGAACACTTCGTTCATTTTATAAATCGGACCGCAGGGAACGCCCTCACCGTTCAACTTTTCGATCCATTCGGCGGAGGTCCTGCCTCGGGTGATCGCCTCGATCGCCTCATTCAGGATATCTCGATTTTCCAGCCGCGCCTTCCCGCTGGCGAACCTGGGGTCGGTCGCCAGCTGGGGTACGCCCAAAGCACGGCAGCAGCGAAGGTAAATGTCGTTGCCGGCGGCGGCGATGTTGATATGGCCGTCGGCCGTCGCGAACACCCCGGTCGGAATGCTGGTCGGATGGTTGTTGCCGGCCTGGCCCGGCACCTCATGCGCGATCGTCCAACGTGCGGCCTGGAAGTCGAGCATCGCGATTTGCGCGCCGAGCAGCGAGCTGGTGACCCATTGTCCCTCGCCCGATTGTTCGCGCTCCAGCAACGCGACGAGGATGCCCATGGCGGCGAATATGCCGGCGGTCAGATCGGCGACGGGTATGCCGACCCGCACCGGCCCCTGCCCAGGAAGACCGGTGATGGACATGAGGCCGCCCATTCCTTGGGCGATTTGATCGAAGCCGGGTCGATCTCGGTATGGTCCGTCCTGGCCAAAACCCGAGATGCTGGCGTAGACGAGTCGTTTGTTGATTTTGTTCAACGACTCGTAGTCCACCCCCAAACGGAACTTCACGTCAGGGCGGTAATTCTCGACCACAACGTCGGACTTCTCGACAAGGCGGCGCAGTATTTCCAACCCTTCCGGCGCCTTCAGATTGAGTGTCAGGCTGCGTTTGTTGCGGTGCAGGTTCTGAAAATCCGGGCCGTGCCGCTCGCCGCCCAGACCGGCATCGCCCTCCGGCGCTTCGATCTTGATCACGTCGGCGCCCCAGTCGGCGAGTTGCCGCACGCAGGTCGGCCCGGCGCGCACCCGCGTCAGATCGATGACTTTGAACCGAGCGAGCGGACCTGGACTGGTCATGATGCCTCCATGGCGGGCGATTTGGGGCTTGGGACTTGGGGCGTGCGATTTGTCGGCCCGGCGGGGGAAAACCGGATCAACGGGCCGAAGGATACGCGTCGATAGGGCCTCTGGCCAGTTTCCGCGAGAACCCGTCGTCCGGCGAGACCCCACGATCGGTGCGCCCGGCATGAAAGGACGTGCGTGAAAGGCCACCACGTCAAAGAACCGGCACGTCCAAGAACCGGCACGTCCAACGATTGGCGAGCGCCCCGCGCCGACATCGAAGCGAAACCAGTTGTTCGTCAGCATCGGGAAATGTGCTATTCTGCGATTCGCGAAAGTGTCGCCGGGGGACCTAAAATGAAACGTTATATCCTGACGGGAATTGTCGGGTTCGGTTGCATGGTGCCGCTTCTGGGTTGTGTCGCGCCGCCGCCGGTCTATGTCGCACCGGCTCCCGTGCCTCCGCCACTCGTGGTCGCCCCTCCGGCGCCAGTGGTCGTCGTGGGTCCAGGCTACTGGCACTGGTACCACGGACGGCGCGTTTGGGTGCGGCGGAGATATTGGCATCGCCGTCATTACTGACGCGCGGCTGGCGAGACCGAGACGTCTCGATCACTTCATGGCTCATGCCAACGCCGCTTACTATTCGACGCATGATCCATACGCCGACTTCACCACCGCACCGGAAATCACCCAGGTGTTCGGCGAATTGCTCGGGCTGTGGGCCGCGGTGACATGGCGGTCGATAGGTGCGCCCTCCCCGCTATCCATCGTCGAGTTGGGTCCCGGGCGCGGCACGCTGATGATGGATGCACTACGAGCGATCTCTCGCGCCGCACCGGATTTCCACGCGGCCGCGACAATTCACCTGATCGAAACGTCCCCTCGTCTGCGCGCGGCCCAACAAGAGCGTGTTTCCGAAGCGGTCTGGAACGATACCATCGATACGGTCCCAGACGGTCCGATGATGCTTTGGGGCAATGAATTTCTCGACGCTTTGCCAATCCGCCAGTTCGTTCGGCGCGGCGCCGGCTGGACCGAGCGCTTCGTCGGGCCGGAGGGATTTGTCGAGGAGCCCGCCGATTTTGTTCCGGCTATCGAAACGTCCGAGGGCGACGTCGTGGAAATGCGCGAGGCTGCGGAGGCAATCGCCGCGACGATCGCCGTGCGTCTCACCCGCCATAAAGGTGCGGCGCTTTTCGTGGATTATGGTCCTGAGATCAGTGCGCCGGGAGACAGCCTGCAAGCGATCGCTGGTGGCCAGCCGGCAGACCCACTCGGGCCGCCAGGTACCGCGGATCTCACGGCCCATGTCGATTTCGCGCGGTTTGGCGCGGCGGCCGGGGCGGCGGGAGCCGACGTCCACGGTCCTGTCCCGCAGGGGCTGTTCCTCGCGAGACTGGGGTTATTCCAGCGTACCCATCAACTCGCCCAGTACCTGCCGCCCCGAGGTGCGGCGGCGGTGATGGAGAGTGCTCGGCGTCTGGCCGAACCGGATCGCATGGGACGCCTGTTCAAGGCGATCGCACTGGTCTCGCCGGGCGCCGGCACGCCGCCAGGGTTCGAGTAGCAACCGGACCGGATTGCCCGGCATGGTGGGTTCGCTGGCATTCACACGAAGGCGCCTATAGAAGCGATGGCGTGAGAGCGCGAAAGCCTGATCCGATGACGGAGAGCGATCGCTTCACCGCGATGATGGAGAAGTCGGCTGCCCTGAAGCAGCGCATAGGCCGGGAGCTTGGCGGCGCCGTGGTCGGCGTGGTCGAGGCCTGCGAACGCAGTCTGGCGATGGGCGGGAAAATGATGTTCTGCGGCAACGGCGGGTCCGCCGCGGACAGTCAGCATTTGGCGACCGAAATGCTGGTGCGCCTGCGCCCGAACAACAATCGGAGGCCGATCGCCGCGCTCGCGCTGACACTTGACCCGGCGATGTTGACGGCGCTTGGCGGCGACGGGAAGCCGGCGATCGACGCCTGCGACCACGTGCTGTTGGTTCCAGATACCGAAACCGCCCGGATCCAGGAATGCCACATCGCACTCGGCCATGCGGTCCTGGAATTGCTGGAGGACCGGTTGATAGCCAGCGGACGCGCATGAGTATCCTCGTGACCGGAGCGGCTGGGTTCATCGGTTATCATGTCGCGGAAGCGTTGCTGGGCCGTGATGAAATCGTGATCGGGATCGACGATCTGAACCCTTATTACGACGTCCGTTTGAAAGGGGCGCGTTTGGATCGGCTGCGAACCAAACGAAATTTTGTTTTCCATCAATCGGACATCGCGGATCGGCACGCGATCATGCTGATTTCTGAGCGCCACCCCGACATTACCGAGATTGTCCATTTGGCTGCCCAGGCTGGGGTTCGATACTCGTTGGTGGACCCGTGGTCGTATGTGCGGTCGAATGTCATGGGCCACCTCGTGATGCTGGAGGCCGCGCGGAAACTGCCGAGACTGCGACATTTCGTTTACGCCAGCTCGTCCTCGGTTTACGGCGCGAATCAGCAACTGCCGTTCCGTGAATCCGACAGGGTGGATGCACCTGTGTCTCTCTATGCCGCCACGAAACGCGCGGACGAACTGATGAGCCACGCTTACGCTCACCTGTTCGATCTCCCACAGACAGGATTGCGATTTTTCACCGTTTA